>NZ_JBHZCN010000013.1:0-100827 GCF_042755465.1 Kitasatospora sp. NPDC059160
CGCGGCGTCCACCGCTCCGTCCAGGCCCTCGAACGCGACATCCGCGCCTGGGTCGCCGACTGGAACACCGACCCCCGGCCCTACGTCTGGACCAAAACCGCTGACCAGATCCTCGAATCCCTCGCTGGATACATCCGACGGATCAAGGACTCAGGACACTAGGGTGGCGCAGCCGATTCACCGACGGACCCGCCGGGTCACGAGGGGTGCGGTTCTCCTCGCGGGGCGGAGCCCGGTACGGCCGGATGGACCGGGTGGACCCGGACGAGGGGGAGCAGTCGCCGGTGGTCCGCCGGGTCGAAGCTGCCGGCGAGCGGGGCCAGCACGGTCGCCGCGGAGAGGGCGACGGCCTCGGCCAGCCGCTCCGGCCACGGGGTTGCGGCGACCAGGCCCGCGGTGAGGGCGGCGACCGCCGAGTCACCGGCGCCGGTCGGGTTGCCGCGCGCGTCCTCGGGCGGGCGGGCGCGCCAGTCGCCCTCCGGTGTGCTGGCGAGCAGCCCGCCGGGGCCGAGGGAGACGACCACGGCACGGGCTCCGGCGGCGCGCAGCAGCCGGGCGCCGGTGAGGGGGTCCACCGGGCCCGCCGTCGCGGCGAGTTCGGCCGCGTTGGGCTTGACCAGGGCGGGGCCGGCGGCCAGTCCGGCGAGCAGGGCGGGCCCCTCGGCGTCGAGGACGGCGGGCACCCGCGCCTCGGCGGCGAGGGCGACCAGCTGTCCGTAGGCGTCCGGTGGCACGCCGCCGGGCAGCGAGCCGGACAGGACGACGGCCCGGGCGGTGCGCAGCAGTCGGCGGTAGCGGACGGTGAAGTCGGACCATTCCTCGGCGGTGACGGTGGGGCCGGGTTCCAGGTAGACGGTCGCGTCTCCGGTGGCGTCCTCGACCACGGCGACGGTGCGCCGGGTGGGGCCCGCGATCGGTTGGAGTGCGTCGCGCAGCCCGGCGGCGGCGAGGTCGGCCCGCAGGGCCTGCCCGGTGGCGCCGCCGACCAGGCCGGTGACCACGGTGTCGTGACCGAGCGCGGCGAGCACCCGGGCGACGTTGACGCCCTTGCCGCCGGCCCGTTCGGTGACGGCCCCGACCCGGTTGCTGCCGTGCCGGGCCACCCGGTCGAGGCGGTAGGTGACGTCCACGGCGGTGTTGAGGGTGACGGTGAGGATCACGGCGTGCCTCCGACGGGCGACGGGGCTTGGACGAACGGGTCCCCGGCCGACGGGCCCCCGGCCACCAGCAAGTCCCGGGCCAGCAGGTCCCGGGCCAGCAGGGCCGCGCCGAGGCAGCCCGCGCTGCGGCCGTGTTCGGCGGCGACCAGCCGGGGCGGGGTGCGGAAGGCCAACCGCTCGGCGAGTGCCGTGGCCAGCGGGGCGAGGAGGTCCGCCCCGGCCCGGGCGAGGCCGCCGCCGATCACGATCCGCTCCGGGTCGAGCAGGGTGACGGTGGCGGCCAGGCCGTCGGCGAGGGCCGCCACCGCCTCGGCCCAGACCTGGGCGGCGACGGGCTCGCCGGCGCTCGCCCGCCGGTGCACGTCCTCGGCGCCGAGGTCCGGGGTGCCGGTGAGCCGGGCGTGCCGGCGGGCGATCGCGGAGGCCGAGGCGACGGTCTCCAGGCAGCCCCGGCCGCCGCAGGCACAGCGCTCGCCGCCGGGCCGTACGACCAGGTGGCCGAGTTCGCCCGCGATCCCGCGCGCGCCGCCCTGGGCGCGGCCGCCGGTCACCACGGCGGCGGCGATGCCCGTGCCGACGGGGACGAAGACGAAGGAGTCGCTGCCGCGCCCGGCGCCGAGGCGGGCCTCGGCGAGGCCGCCGGCCCGGACGTCGTGGCCGAACGCGACCGGGAGGCCGAGGTGTTCGGCCACCCGGTGGCGGAGCGGGATGTCGTGCCAGTCGAGGTTGACCGCCTTGACCACCGTGCCCGCGCTCTCGTCGACCAGGCCGGGCGCGACGACGCCGACGGCCCGGGGCGGGGCTCCGGCCCGCCGGGCGAGTTCCGCGAGTTCGGCGGCGCAGTCGAGCACGGTGTCGATGACCGCGCCACCGCCGCGGGCGGGCCGGGTGGGCCGGCGCTCACTGCGCAGGACCGTGCCGTCCTCCGCCACCACGGCGCCCTTGATCTCGGTGCCGCCGATGTCCAGGGCGATGACGTTCTCGGCGGCGACGTGGGCCATCGATCCCCCTGCTCGAATCTGCAATGAGTTGCTTGAAGCTGAGCAAAAGATAGGGCAGTCGATCAACTTTGAACAAGAGGGCAGCCGCGGCCCGGGGAGCGGGACGGTCAGAACGCGATGCGGTCAGAAGGCGATGCGGACCTTGAGCGCCGTACGGTCGTCCATCGCCCGGTAGCCGTCCGGGACGCCGTCGAGGTCCACGGTGCGGTCGAAGACCGCGCCGGGGTCGATGGCGCCGGAGAGCACGTCCGGGAGCAGTTCGGGGATGTAGGCGCGGGCCGGGGCGACGCCGCCGGCCAGCGAGACGTTCCGGTCGAACATCTGCGAGATGTCCACGCCGGCCGAGCCGCCGTGCGGCACGCCGACGTAGCCGACCGTGCCGCCGTCGCGGGTGATGGAGAGGGCCGTCCGCATCGACTCCTCGGTGCCGACGGCCTCCAGCACGGCGTGCGCGCCGAGTCCGCCGGTCAGCTCCCGGACGGCCTCGACCGCGGCCTCGCCGCGCTCGGCGACGACGTCGGTGGCGCCGAAGTCGCGGGCGATCGCGGTGCGCCGCTCGTGTCGGCCGAGCGCGATGATCCGCCCGGCGCCCAGTCGGTGGGCGGCGAGCACGCCGCACAGGCCGACCGCGCCGTCGCCGACCACGGCGACGGTGGCACCGGGGCGGACCCGGGCGGAGACCGCGGCGTGGTGGCCGGTGCTCATCACGTCGGAGAGGGCGAGCAGGCCGGGCAGCAGCTTCTCCTCACCGGCGGCCTCCTTCGGGAGCTTCACCAGCGTCCCGTCGGCGAACGGCACCCGCACCGCCTCGCCCTGGCCCCCGTCGGAGCCGACCGACCCCCAGAAGCCGCCCTCGGGGCAGGAGGTGTGCAGGCCCTCGCGGCAGAACCCGCAGGTGCCGTCCGACCAGACGAACGGGGCGAGCACGAAGTCGCCCGGCGCGAAGCCGGTCACCTCGGGGCCGACCGCCTCGACGACGCCGAGGAACTCGTGCCCGATCCGCTGCCCGGGGACCCGGGCGGCGACGCCCCGGTACGCCCACAGGTCGCTGCCGCAGATGCAGGCGTTGACCACCCGCACCACCGCGTCGGTGGGCCGCCGGACCACCGGGTCGGGCACCTCCTCGATCCGGATGTCGTTGGGGCCGTGGATCACGGTGGCGCGCACGAAGACACTCCCGTACTGCTCGGGGACTGGGGTCGGGCCGTCAGGTTCGCCGTCCGCACGCCCCCGCGTCCAGCTACATCTCCTACAGCAGGCCCTTAAGCTGGACTGATGCTCGATGTCCGACGGCTCGTCCTCCTGCGCGACCTGGAGGCGCACGGCACGGTGACCGCCGTGGCCGAACTCCACCGCGTCACGCCCTCCGCCGTCTCCCAGCAGCTGCGGCTGCTGGAGGAGGAGGCCGGCACCGCCCTGCTGGAGCGCACCGGACGCTCCGTCCACCTCACCGCGGCCGGGCACCGGCTGGCCGCGGACACCGGGGCGGTGCTCGCGGCGCTCGACGAGGCCGGGGAGCGGCTGCGCACCGGCGCCGGGGAACCGACCGGCCCGGTGCACCTGGCCTGCTTCCCGAGCGCCCTGGTCCCGGTCGCGGCCCCGCTGGGCGAGGCCCTGGAGCGCGCCCACCGCGGCCTGGAGGTGCACATCACCGAGGCCGAACCCGAGGCCGCCGTACGGCTGCTGCTCCAGCGCCGCGCCGACGTCGCGCTCGTCTACCGCTACACCAACCTCGCCGCGCCCCCGTACCCCGGCATCGAGACCCGCACCCTGCGGACCGATCCGCTGGTCGCGGTGGTGCGGGCCGACCACCCGGCCGCCGGCCCGGCGACGACCGCGGGCGGCGCGGGGGCGCCGGTCGACCTGCGGGAGCTCGCGGACACCTCGTGGATCACCGCCCCGCCGCAGACCCCCTGCGGGGACGCCGTCCTCCAGGCCTGCCGCTCGGCCGGCTTCACCCCGCGGGTGCGGCACACCTGCACCGACTTCGCCGCCATGACCGCCCTCGCCGCGAGCGGCGGCCACACCGTGCTGATCCCCCGGATCGCCGCCGACCGCCTCCCGCCGACGCTGACCGTACGACCGGTGTCGGACGCCACGCTCACCCGCACGATCGAGACCGCGGTCCGCCAGGGCACGGCCCACCAGCCGACGATCGCCGCCTGCCTCGAAGCCGCCGACCGGCTGGGCTGACCACCGCGGGGCGCCGGAGAGCCGCCTCGACGGAGTCAGCCCGCGAGCGGCGGATTGAGGCGGGCGAAGGCCTCCTGCCGGCGGTACGGGAAGTACGGGTAGGGCGCGGTACGGGCACTGGCGGCGTCCAACCGGGCGACCTGCTCCGGGGTCAGCGACCAGCCCACGGCGCCGAGGTTCTGCCGCAGCTGCTCCTCGTTGCGGGCGCCGATGATCACGGAGGAGACGGTCGGGCGGCGCAGCAGCCAGTTGATCGCGATCTGGGGGACGCTGCGGCCGGTCTCGGCGGCGACCTCGTCCAGGGCGTCGACCACCCGGAACAGCAGGTCCTCCTCGACCGGCGGGCCGTAGTCGGCGGTGTCGTGCAGCCGGCTGCCGGCCGGGAGCGGCTCGCCGCGGCGGATCCGGCCGGTGAGGCGGCCCCAGCCGAGCGGGCTCCAGACCAGGGCGCCGACGCCCTCCTGCTCGGCGAGCGGCATCAGCTCCCACTCGTAGTCCCGGCCGACCAGGGAGTAGTAGACCTGGTGGGCCGCGTAGCGGGGGCGGCCGTGGCGCTCGGCCAGGTCGAGGGACTTCATCAGCTGCCAGCCGGAGAAGTTGGAGACGCCGGTGTAGCGGATCTTGCCCGCGCGGACCAGGTCCTCCAGGGTGGCCAGCACCTCCTCGATCGGGGTGGCGGCGTCGTAGGCGTGCAGCTGGAAGAGGTCGAGGTGGTCGGTGCGGAGGCGGCGCAGCGCGTCCTCGACGGAGCGCAGAAGCCGGGCCCGGGAGGTGCCGGCGTCCTGGGGGCCGTCGCCGAGCGGCAGGCCCGCCTTGGTGGAGATCAGCACCTGGTCGCGGCGGCCGCGCAGGGCCTGGCCGAGCACCTCCTCGGCGGCGCCGTCGGAGTAGACGTCGGCGGTGTCGAAGAGGGTGACCCCGGCGTCGAGGGCGATGTCGAGCAGGCGGCGGGCCTGCTGGACGTCGGTGCTGCCCCAGGCGCCGAACAGCGGGCCGCGGCCGCCGAAGGTGCCGGTGCCGAGGCTGAGGGCGGGGACCTTGAGGCCGGAGGCGCCGAGGCGGCGGTACTCCATGCCGGTGGGTGCCGTGGTGGTGGTCGTCATGACGGTTCTCCCCTCGGAGCCACTAATGGGACTCCCGTTCCGTTAGGATGTCTCGAAGCTAGCAGACTCCACCCAACTAATGGAACAGGAATCCCGTTAATGGTCGACGAGCCCGACACGCCCTCCACCCCCGGCACCGTCCGCCCCGGCGGCCGCACCGCCCGGGTCCGCGCCGCCGTCCTGCGGGCCGCCGAGGACGCCCTGGTCGAGCACGGCTTCGCCGGCCTCGACCTCGGCGACCTCGCCCAGCGCGCCGAGGTCGGCCGCACCACCGTCTACCGGCGCTGGGGCAGCACCACCGCCCTGGTCGCCGACCTGCTCGCCGACATGGCCGAGCAGTCGCTGCCGCGCACCCGCAGCGGCTCGCTCGCCGAGGACCTGCGGGCCAACGCCCGACTGGTCCGGCGCACCCTGGCCGACCCCCGGCAGGGCGCGCTGTTCCGCGCCGTCCTGGTGGCCGCCAACGGCGACCCGGGCACCGCCGAGGCGCTGCGGCACTTCTACCGGCGCCGAGTCGAGGAGTGGGCGCCGTGCGTGACCGAGGCCGTCGAGCGCGGCGAACTCCCGGCCGACACCGACCCGTTGGAGGTGATCCGGGCCGTCTCGGCGCCGCTCTACTACCGGATGCTCACCACCGCCGAACCGCTCGACGAGGCGGCCGCCGACCGGGCAGCGGCCGCTGCCGAGGCCGCCGCCCGGGCGGGGGCGTACCGACGGGCCGCGAGCTGAGACGGCCGATCGGGAGCAGCTGCGTTCCGTCACCTGGTTGCCGGTCAGCGACTGCGGAACGCAACCATCCTTCGTAGCGTCATGGCCATGACGATCACCGTACGAGCCTCCCTGCTCGCCGTCCTGGCCACCGCAACCCTGGCGGCGGGCGCAAGCCCCGCTTCGGCCGCCCCCGCGTCCGTGTCCGTGCCCTACTACGACCAGCAGCTCAACGACGACTGCGAGGCGGCCGCGCTGCGCATGCTCCTCGCCGCCCGCGGCGTGAGCGCCGACGACCAGCAGATCCTCGACCGGATCGGCGTCGACCGGGAGCACCCCGAGTTCGGCCACTCCGGCCCGCTGTCCGGCGACCCCTACGTAGCCTTCGTCGGCGACCCGGACGGCTCGGAGTCGGCCGGCACCGGCTTCGGCGTCTACTCCCCGCCCGTCGTCGCCGCCGCCCGCTCGTACGGGCTCACCGTGCGCCAGGACGGCTCGGGCGTCTCCGTCCAGCAGCTCAAGGACCAGCTGGCCGCCGGCCACCCGGCGATCGTCTGGGTGGACTACCACTGGCGGCGCCTCCGGAGCACCACCTACACGGCCTACGACGGCCGGAGCGTGCTGTACGCCGGGCCGGCCGAGCACACCGTCGTGGTCACCGGGTTCGGCAACGGCAGGGTGTCGGTCAACGACCCCGCCCGCGGCCGGACGACCGTGTCCGAGGAGTCCTTCGCCGACGGGTACGCCACCTACGGGCAGATGGCGGTGGTCATCGACTGACCGGCGCCCGCGCAGCCTGTGAGCGATGTATGAGTTTTTGGCAAGAACCCGCCCCCGAACCGCCCCCGTGGCGCATTGCCCCAGGTCAACCCCCGATACTGACTCCCATGGCACGGCTATTCCTGTTCGAGGACGACGACTCCGCACCCGCGGCCCCGGCGCGCGGCCCGCGCTGCGGCTGCTTCGGGCCGCGGTGAGCGCCGCCGCCCCGGACCCCGCACCGGCCGCCGCGCCCCGACCGTCCGACGACCCGCCGCCGCGCCCGGGCCCGCACCCGCCGCGGCTGGTCCGGCTGCGCCGCGCCGTCGCCGGGCTGCGGCCACGCCTGCTGGTGGCCTTCGTCGCCGTCGCCGCCCTGAGCGCGCTGGCCACCGCCACCCTCACCTACCGGGCCGCCACCACCTCCACCCTCGACCTGACCAAGGACACCGCCCTGGACGAGCTGCGCCGCCGCGTCGACGTGCTCGCCCCGGCCCTGCCCTTCCCGCCCACCCAGGGCGAACTCGACCGCCTGGCCGCCCAGTTGTCGGGCACCGGCGGCTTCCGCGACTGGCGGGTGCTGGCCTCCTACGGCGCCGAGCACTCGGAGTGGACCCAGCCCGTGGCCGTCCCGTCGGCCCTCCAGCACACCGTCGACACCGGCCACGCCGCGTTCCAGCGCTTCGCCGCCGACGGCCACCCCTGGCTCGCCGTCGGCGTCCCCGTCAGCTACGCGAAGGGCGGCCCCGCCGGGGCGTCCGGGCTCACCGTCTACGCCCTGCTCCCCCTCGACCGCGAGCAGAGCGCCGCCTCCGCCCTGCTCGCCGGCGCCGCCGGGGCCGGGGCCTTCGCCGCCGTGCTGGCCGCCGGACTCGCCCTGCTGGCCGCCCGCCAGGTGCTGCGGCCGGTCCGGGCGCTCGGCGACGCCGCCCGGGCCCTGGCCCAGGGCCGGCTGGACACCCGGCTGACCGTCACCGGGCACGACGAACTCGCCCAGCTCTCCAAGACCTTCAACCACACCGCCCGCACCCTCCAGGGCACCATCGAGGAACTGCGCGCCATCGAGTCCCAGGGCCGGCGCTTCGCCGCCGACGTCTCGCACGAACTGCGCACCCCGCTGGCCGCGATGCTCGCCGTCACCGACATCCTCGACGAGGACGCCGAACAGCTGCCCGCCGACACCGCCACCGCACTGCGCATGATCAGCAACGAGACCGTACGACTGACCAGGCTGGTCAACGACCTGATCGAGATCTCCCGGCTGGACGCCGGGGCCGCCCCGCTGCGCACCGAGACCGTCGACGCCGCCACCGCCGTGCGCGAGACCCTCGACCTGCGCGGCTGGGGCGAGCAGGTCGACCTCGACCTGCCCGCCGCCCTGCCCGTCCGGCTCGACCCGCGCCGCTTCGACGTCGTCGTCGCCAACCTGGTCGGCAACGCCCTGCGCCACGGCCGCCCGCCGGTGCGGCTCGCCCTGCGGGGCAGCGAGGAGGAACTGGTGCTCACCGTCACCGACCACGGTCCGGGCATCCCGCCCACCGAACTCCCGCACCTGTTCGACCGGTTCTACAAGGCCGACAAGTCCCGGGCCCGCTCCGAGGGCAGCGGCCTGGGCCTGGCCATCGCCCAGGAGAACGCCCGGCTGCACGGCGGCCTCATCGAGGCCGCCAACGTGCCGGACGGCGGAGCGGTGTTCACCCTCGTCCTGCCCCGCGGACTGGACGGGGAGGAGGAATGGTGACCCTCCGCCGACTCGTCCCGCTGGCCGCGGTCCTGCTGCTGACCGGCGGCTGCTCCATCTCCACCACCGGCTCGGTCCGCAGCGGCCAGCCGGCCACCGGCGTCCAGCCCGGCACCCGGCTGTACTTCCTCGACCAGCACGGCATCCGGCCCGCCATCCGGCCGAGCGCCGAGCGCGAGGACCTCCAGCAGACCCTGGACACCCTGCTGGCCGGGCCCGACCCGACCGAACGGCGCACCGGGCTGTACAGCGACCTCCCCAAGGACGGCCGGGTCCAGGCCACCGCCACCCCCGGCGTGGTCACCCTGCGGCTCTCCTGGCCCGCCGCCTCGCTGTCCGCCCCCGCCATCCAGCAGCTCGTCTGCACCACCGAGGACGCCCCCACCGCCGGCCCGGTGCCGAGGGTCGCCATCGTCAGCAGCGACGCCCCCTCGGCCATCCAGCAGCAGTGCGACCTGCACCGCACCGGCTGAGCGAGGGGGCGTCGGACCGGGGGCACGAGGGCCGGGACCGGTTCGGAACGGGCTCTGACATACGGTCACGAACTTTTGGAATGGCCCGGTTCGGGCGAGTTTCGGAATCTCCGATATACACTGCACGGGCACCGTGGAAAGAGCGACAGGAACCGTCTTTCCGTCGATCGGACAAAAGGCCGAACCGTTGAATCCAGAGGCGATCCTTTTATCGGTTTTTACCCCGGAGGGCAGGGAGAATCCCTACCCGGCCCTGGCTGGACTTCGAGAGCTGGCGCCGGTTTATTATAGTGCGACGATCGGCTCCCATTTCCTGACCACTTTCGCGGGATGCCAGTCCGTTCTCGCCGGTCCGGATTTCCTGGTGCCTGACCGGGAGTGGTGCGAGCGGGAAATCCCGGATGCCCTCGGCCGCCCTGCCGCCGACTTCTTCTACTCCTCGATGCTGGCCACCAACCACGCCGCCCATGACCGACTCCGTCGACTGGCGGCCCGGGAGCTGAGCGCCCGTCGGGTCGCGGCACTGCGGGCCAGGGTCGAGGAGCTCGGCACCGAACTGCTGGACGCCTTCGCGGAGACCGCCGCCGGTGGCGCGGTCGCCGACTTCCACGAGTTGGTCGCGTCGCCCCTTCCGGTCGCGACGGTCGGCGAGCTGATCGGCGTGCCGCGTGCGGACCAGCAAGACCTGAGCCTGCTCGGTGACGATGCCGCCCGGCTGCTGGAACCCGTCCGCACCCCGGAGGACTGGGCCCGGGCCGACCGGGGGGTGAGCGGGTTGCGGGAGTACTTCGCCGGGCTGCTGCGCGAGCGCCGTTTCCGGCCTGCCGACGACCTCGCCTCGGCCCTGGCCGCGGGCTCCCTGACGGACGGCGCCGGGCTGACGGACGACGAACTCGTCGACGTGCTGGTCCTGGTGTTCGCCGCCGGCTTCGAGACCACCGTCGCGATGCTCGGGATGGCGGTGTACGCCCTGCTCAGCCATCCCGACCAGTGGGCCCTGCTGCGGGCTCGCCCCGACCTGGTGCCGGCGGCGCTGGAGGAGTCGCTGCGCTGGGACGCCCCGGTACCGATGACGGAACGCATCACGGCACGGGCCACGGAGGTCGCCGGGGTCCCCCTGCAGGCCGGAGCGAGCGTCATCACGGTGATGGCGGCCGCACACCGGGACCCCGAGGTGTTCGCGGATCCGGACGCCTTCGCGGTCGGTCGGGCGGACGGCCGGGTGCTGGGTTTCAGCGCCGGCGCGCACTACTGCGTCGGCGCCGCGCTGGCCCGGCTGGAGGGATCCGTCCTGCTGCGCCAACTACTCGACCGCTTTCCGCGGCTGACGCTGTCCGGCCCGCCGACCCGACGCACCTGCGACGGTCTGCGCGGCTTCACCCGCCTCCCGCTGGCCCTGGCCGGCTGACCCGCCCCCACAGTCCCGACCACAGCCCTCGGAGGAACCGGTCCCGTGCGCTTCCTGCATCGCGAACGTGCCGCCCTGGAGACCCACCTGACCGGCTTGGACGCCGCCCTGGCGGCCCAGCCCCTGGAGCGCCTGGAGAGCGCCCCCAGCCCGGCGATCGGCGCGTTCCGTGCCGCCGGCGGCCCCGGCCTGCTGGTACCCCGTGCCCTGGGCGGCAAGGGCGTGAGCGCCCTGGAGGCGGTGCGCGTCCAGCGTGCGGTCGGGGCCCGCTGCCCCTCGCTGGCGGTGGCCACCACGATGCACCACTTCTCGGTGGCCGGACTGGTCCGCGCCGCCACCCCGGGCGCTCCGGAGGAGCGGTTGCTCGCCTCGATCGCCGCCGACGGCCTGCTGCTGGCCTCCGCCTTCGCGGAGGGCCGGGCCGGGCAGAACATCCTCAAACCGCACATCACCGCCCGTCGCCGAGGGGAGCAGGTGGTGCTGAACGGCAGCAAGATGCCGTGCAGCCTTTCCCGTTCGATGGACCTGCTGACGGCCTCGGTGCTGCTCGCGGACCAGGACGGCGTCGAGCGGCTGGCCGTCGCGCTGGTCCCCGCCTCCACCCCGGGCATCGAGGTGCGGCCGTTCTGGCGCAACGCGGTGCTGGCCGGCGCGGAGAGCGAGGAGGTGGTGCTGACCGAGGTCGAGCTGGACCAGGAGATGGTCCTGGTCACCGAGGTCACGGCCGACGCGGTACCGGACGACCTCAACACGGCGGGCTTCCTCTGGTTCGAGTTGCTGCTGACGGCCGGCTACCTGGGCGTGGCCAGCGCACTGGTGGAGCGGGTGCTGACCAAGCCCGGCGGCCCCCCGCAGGACCCGACCGGACCCCTGGTGGAGGTGGAGGCCGCGATGCTCGCGGTGGAGTCGGTGGCCCGCGCGATGGCGGACCCGGACCAGCCCTGGGACGACGGCCTGCTGGCGGCCGCGCTGGCGGCCCGCTACGCGGCGGAGGACGCCATCGCCCGCACCACCCGCGGCTGCCTGGCCGCCCTGGGCGGAATGGCCTTCGTCGGCTCGGCCGAGGGCAGCTACCTGGCCTCGGCGGCGGGGGCGCTCGGCTTCCACCCGCCCGCCCGGGCCCGGATGGCCGGCCCGCTGCGCGAGTACCTCGACGGCCGCCCGCTGCGGATCGGATGACGGGCGTGAGCGCCGCGGCCGGCTACCAGGTCGAGGTGGTGCGCGGCGTCGACGCGCTCCCGGAGGGCCTGTGGGAGCGCCTGGCGCCGCCGGACGACCCGATGTGGTCGCGCGACGTGCTGCGCGCGATGGAGGCGTCCGCGATCGGCCCGGACGGGTACGCCCACCTGGTGCTCCGTCAGGACGCCCCCGCGGAGCCGGAGCCACTCGCGGTGCTGCCGGTCAGCCTGTTCCCGCGGCTGCGGCTGGACGAGGTGCTCGGGGCCGACGGCCGACGACGCCTCGCTCCGCTGCGGCGCCTGCTCCCCGGCCCGCTGACGGTGCCGATGCTGTTCTGCGGCCACCTGCTCGGCCAGGGACACCTGCTGACCGACCGGCGGCTGCCGCCGCCGGCCCTGGACGCGCTGGTCGGCGGGGCGCTCGCGATGGCCCGCCGGGAGGGGCTCGGCACGGTGGTGTTCAAGGACTTCGCGCCGGTCGAACTGGCGGCGCTGCGGCCCGCCCTGGCCGGCGCCGGCTTCTTCTTCCTGCCCGCCCTCCCGGACACCGAACTCCGCCTGGGCCCGGGAGGGTTCGAGGACTACCTGACCCGCCTGCCCGCCAAGGCGCGGCGCAACGCGCGCAGCAAACTGCGCCGGGCGGCGGCCTGGCCCGGGCTGCGGACCGAGGTGCTGGAGGACTTCGCGTACCTGCTGCCGGAGATGCTCGGGCTGTACCGACAGGTGATGGACCGGGCCGACCAACGGCTGGACGTGTTGGACGCCGACTTCCTGGCCGCCGTCCACACCGGGCACTCGGCCGGACGCCGACTGGTGGCCTGCTTCGAGGGCGAGCGGCTGGTGGCCTTCCTCCTCTGCCTGTTCGCCGGGACGGGCGCCACCGGAGCCCGGATCGGCCTGGACTACCGGATCGCCCACGACGCCGGGCTCTACCACGCCGTGCACCACGCGGCGATCCGGCTGGCCATCGACTCGGGATGCACCCACATCCGGTTCGCCCAGACCGCCTACCAGCCGAAGGTCGAGCTCGGCTGCGACCTCGTCGAGCAGTGGTACGCGATGACGCAGCTCCATCCGCTGCGGCGGGCCCTGCTGCGCCGGATGCTGCCCCCGGCCCTGACCGCCGCGAGGGCGAAGGCCCTCGGGCCGCACGCCGAACACGTCCCCCCGTCCCTCCCTGAACCGAAGGGGTTGTCCCGTGCCGCACGTTGAGGTGGACCTGCCGATCGCCGCGCCGCCGGAGCTGGTCTGGGCGGCGGTGGTGGACGTGGAGTCGTACCAGCACTGCATGGAGAGCGTGGACGAGGTGGTGGTGGTCGAGCGGACCGACGAACGCCACCGCACCACCGCCTGGTCGGTGCGGCTGGAGGGATCGGTGCTGCGGTGGACCGAGGCGGAGGTGATCGACCCGGCGGCCCGGCGGTTCGACTTCCGCCAACTCACCGGGGACCTGGGCGAGTTCTCCGGCCACTGGGCGGTCAGGGAGGTGGCCGACGGCGGCAGCCGGGTGGAGCTCTGTGTCGACTTCGACATCGGCATCCCGCTGCTCGCGGAGATGCTCAACCCGATCGCGGCCGACGCCCTGCGGGAGAACGCCGAGCAGATGCTGACCGCACTGCGCGCCCGGCTCGTCCCGGTCGCGGTGGTGGCCCGATGACGCGTGGCCCGATGACGCCGACCGCCGCGACCGAGGTGTTCGACCAAGTGCGCCGGCACCTGTCCGGGAAGCTCGCGCTGACCAGTGGCTTCGCCGGGCGCGGTGCGGTCGAGACGGCCGCCGAAGGCACCAGGGTGACCCTGTCCGACGGGCGCCGGGTGCTGGACTTCGGCTCGTACGCCGTCACCCTGCTCGGCCACCGGCACCCCGAGGTACTCGCCGCCGTCCACCGGCAGCTGGACGCCATGCCCACCGCCACCCGGAGCCTGGCCAACCCCGTGGCCGCCGACGCGGCCGGCCGGTTGGCGGCGCACCTCGGGCACGCCCTGCCGAAGGTCCACTTCGGGCTGAACGGCTCGGACGCGGTGGAGGTCGCCGTCAAGCTGGCCCGACTGGCGACCGGCCGGGAGCGGGTGCTCGCGGTGTGCGGCGGCTTCCACGGGAAGTCGCTCGGCGCCCTGGCCCTGACGCACAGTCCGCTCTACCGGGTCGGCCTGCGCGGCTGCGCCGTGGAGGTGGCGCACCTGGACCCGCAGGACGCGCGGGCCTTCGCCCGGGAGCTGGCGGCGGGACCGGTGGCCGCGCTGGTGTTCGAGCCGGTCCAGGGGGAGAACGGTGCGGTACCGCTCCCGGTGGAGGTGCTGCGCCGGTGGTGCGCGGATGCGGTCGAGCACGGGGCGATGGTGATCGCCGACGAGATCCAGTGCGGCCTGCGCCGCTGCGGTGAGCCCTCGCTCGCGCTGGCCGAGGGCCTGCCGGTGGACGGCGTGCTGCTGGGCAAGCCGCTCGGCGGCGGCGTGGTCCCGCTGTCGGCACTGGTCAGCTCGGAGCGGCTGTACGCGCCGCTGGAAGCCGATCCGTTCCTGCACTCCGCGACCTTCGGCGGACACCCGCTGAGCTGTGCGGCCCTGCCGCCCGCGCTGGCGGCCATGGACCGCCTGGCCGGGCACGGCCGGGTGCTCTCCGCCCTGCTGGACTCCGGCCTGGAGCACCTGCGCGCCCGCCACCCGGAGACGGTGCGCGAGGTGCGGGGGCGGGGTCTGCTGCGCGGCGTCGAGCTGGATACGCCCGCCCACGCGGGCGCGACGGTCCTCGAACTCGCCGCCCGTGGCCTGCTGGTCTCACCCTGTCTGGGCCGCCCGACCACCATCCGGCTGCTGCCGCCGCTGGTGGCCACCGAGGCCGAGCTCGCCGAAGGTCTCGGCCTCCTGGACGAGGCCCTGACCGCCGTGGCCGCCCGATGAACCCCGCACCCTCAGGAAGGAGTGACATGCCCACGCGTGAGGAACTGGCCCTGATGGTCCGGACGACGATCTCGGACGTGCTCGGCACGGAGGTGGAGGAGGTGCACGAGCGCACCAGCCTGTCGGCCGACTACGGCATCGACAGCCTGGAGCTGATGGAGATCGGCTCCCGCCTCGAACGCGCGCTGGCCCTGCGGATCGAGGTCGAGGACCTGACCCGGGCCGAGGACGTCGGCCAGGCGATCGACCTCCTCACGCTCCGGACGGGGGACCGGTGACGGCGAACCGGGGTTCCAGGCGTCCGGACGGCGGCCACCGGGTGGCGGTCACCGGGATCGGGGTCAAGTCTCCGGCGGGCACCGGCGTGCAGGAGGCCTACGAGTCGGTGCTCAAGGCCCGGCCCACCGCCGGGGTGGTCGACCTCCTGGTGCAGCGGGGCGTCTCGGTGACCATCGCCTCGCTGGTGCCTCCGTTCGACGTCGAGGCGTACCTGACCCGCCGTGAGGCCCGGCAGATCGACCGGGCCGCGACCCTGCTGCTCTGCGCGGCCTCCGACGCCGTCGCCGCGGCGGGCCTCACCGACGGCGGTCCGCCGCCGGACCGGGTGGGCGTGCAGATCGGCACCGGCATGGGCGGTCTGGCCAGCATGGAGCAGGTGACCACGGACCACTGGGACAGCCCCGGCGGCCTGCCGGTGCACACCGTGCCGCGCACCATGGCGAACTCCGCGGCCTCCCGCCTGGCCCTGCGCTACGGCCTCCGGGGTGCCTGCACCACGTACTCCTCGGCGTGCGCCAGCGGCACCACCGCGATCGGCGAGGCGGCCCGGCGGATCCGCTACGGCGAACTGGACGCGGCGGTGGCGGGGGGCGTGGACGCGCCGGTGACCACGGTGATCGTCGGCGCGTTCGCGAAGATGCGCGCCATGTCGGCGCGCAACGGCGAACCGGCCCTGGCCAGCCGCCCGTTCGACGCGGACCGGGACGGCTTCGTGATGGCCGAGGGGGCCGCCGTCCTGGTGCTGGAACGCTGGGACGCGGCCCTGGCGCGGGGCGCGGCGATCCTGGGCGAGGTGGCGGGGTACGCGGACAACTGCGACGCCTTCCACATCGTGGCCCCGATCGAGGACGGCGAGGTGGCGGCCCGCTGCATGCGACGCGCGATCGCGGACGCGGGGCTGGCACCGGCGGACATCGGCCACGTCAACGCGCACGGCACCTCGACGGTGCTCAACGACCGGGCGGAGGCCCGGGCGATCGAGCGCTGCTTCGGCGCCGGAGCCCTGCCCGTGACGGCGATGAAGGGCGTGACGGGCCATCTGATCGGCGGCTCCGGAGCGTTGGAGGCAGCGCTCGGCCTGCTCTGCGCGACCCGGGGCGAGGTGCCCCCGATCGCGAACCTCGGCACCAGCCCGGAGGCCGACCTGGTGGACCTGGTCCGCTCCGTGCCGCGCGGCATCGCACCGGCGCCGGTCCTCTCCAACTCCTTCGGCTTCGGCGGCCAGAACGCCTGCCTGGTGCTCGTCCCCGCCTGACCTTCCCCGATTCCCCCCTCGTATCCCCTCCTCGTTCCGGGACGTCCCATGCGAATCCTCCTGACCGGCGCGACCGGTGTGGTCGGCACCGAGGTCACCGGCCTGCTGCGGGCGGCGGGCCACACGCCCGTGCCGGTGGCCCGCCGAGCCACCGTCGACGCCTCGGTCGCCGAGGCCTCGGTCCGCTGGCGGATGGGGGCCGAACCCCCGCCGGCCGAACTGGCCGGCCACTGGGACGTGATCGTCCACGCGGCGGCCACCACCCGCTGGACCCTCACCCGTCCGGAGGCCGTCGCCGCCAACGTGGAGCCGCTGCGGGCAGTGCTCGCCCTGGCCGACCGGGACACCCACCTGGTGCACGTCTCGACCGCCTACGTCGGCGGCACCCGCAACCCCGGCGACCTTCGCAGCGCGCAGTTCGAGGGCTATCGCAACGGCTACGAGTGGTCCAAGGCCCGCTGCGAGGACCTGGCCCGGGCCGAGCACCCCGGACCGCTCACCGTGGTCCGCCCGCCGCTGGTCGTCGGCCGCAGCCGGGACGGGCGGATCGCCCGCTTCTCGGGGCCGTACACGATCCTCCAGGCCCTGGTGTCCGGCCTGGCCGCCGTCGTGGTCGGTGACCCGGACGGCTACGCCGAGATCAGCCCCGTCGACCAGGTCGCCCGGGTGATCGCAGCCGCCGGCCTCGCCGAGCCCCCGCCGACCCCACGCACCGAGGTGATCGCGGCAGGCCCGGCCTGTCTGACGCTCTCCGCCCTGCTCGACGTCATCTGCGACACCCTCAACTCCTGCCGCGCCGCCCACGGGATCGCCCCGGTGGAGCGCCCGCCGCTCGTCCCGACGGAACGCTGGAACCGCTTCTTCCTGCCCCTGGCGGACCGTCACCTCTCGCCGTTCCAGGCCCAGGCCGTCAAGCTGCTCGCGATGTTCCAGAGCTACACCTCGATGACGGAGCCCTTCACCCCCACCCATCCGGTCACCGACCCCGCCACCGTGATGGCCACCGCCGTGCGCCACTGGGCCGACGCCAAACCCCGTCTCGCCCTGGCCCGCCCGCAGCCGTGGACGGCCCTCACCACGGCCTCCTGACCCGACGTCACGGCCGGACCGGGCGGCAGAGCTGCGCTCCGGCCGAGGGTCGACTCGGCTTCAGAGTGGCAGCAGCTGGGTGACGTCGTGGCGGTTGCCGCCGGTCAGGGTGATGGCCGGCGGTGTGCCGTGGCCGTCCGTGATCACGTGGTGCTTCGAGCCCGGTCGGGCACGGTCGACCATGGCCACCTCGCCGTTCTGTCAGCTCCTCTTAGAAGAAGGAGTCGTCGTCCTCGTAGTAGTTGTTGACGACCACCTGCGGCTCGTCGTCGCTCAGCGCCTCGTTCAGCAGCACGCCGCCGACCAGGCCGGCCGCACCCGCGCCGATCATCGCGCCGGTGCCGAAGCGGCGGCCGCCCTGCTCCTGCTGCTGGGCGGGCACCTGCGGCTGCGCCTGCTGCGGGTAGCCCTGCTGGGGGTAACCGGCCTGCGGCGGGGTGTAGAACGGCGGGACGGTGGTCTGCACCCGCTGGGCGCAGGCGGCGCAGGTCTCGACCTGGCGCGGCACGCCCCACTGCGGCTGCCACAGCACCACGGCCGAACCGGCGCCGTGGGTGGGGTCGAAGAAGCACGTCACGGGTGAACTCCCTGTAGCTGGCTGGGTCTTCGGAACGGCGGGGACGACCGGCGGCGCCGCGGGCGCGACCGGTACGGGCGCGGAGACGGAGGCAGGGGCAGGGGCCGGAGCCGCCGGCGCGGGCTGCAGGACGTCGACCCCGAAGTCGGTGGCGATGCCCGCGAGCCCGGAGGCGTAGCCCTGCCCGACCGCGCGGAACTTCCAGTCCGCGCCGTTGCGGTAGAGCTCGCCGAACACCATGGCCGTCTCGCTGCCCGTCTCGGGCGTCACGTCGTAGCGCGCCACCTCGGTGCCGCTGTCCGCGTCGACGACCCGCACGTACGCACGGCGCACCTGGCCGAAGCTCTGCCGCCGCTGCGCCGCGTCGTAGATCGCCACCGCGAAGGCGACCTTCTCCACCTGCGCCGAGACGTCCCCGAGCCGGACCTCGATCCGCTCCGCGTCCTCGCCGCCCCCGCCGGAGCCCAGGTGGCGGACCGCGCCGTCCGGGCTCTGCAGGTTGTTGAAGAAGACGAAGTGCTGGTCCGTGAGGACCTTCCCGGACGGGCCGCACAGCAGCGCGCTGGCGTCCAGGTCGTACCCGGCTCCGGCCGTCCACCCGAGGCACACCCGGACGGACCGCACGCCGGGCGCCTGCCGGGCCAGGGAGACGTTGCCACCCTTCGTCAGGGCCACACTCATGGGGTTTCCTCCACCACCGTCCGAATCACGCTGTTCGACCACGACAACGCTGTAGAGCTCACGCCGGTTCCCGCCCCTGCGACCCGATGCGGACGGGGAGTTCCAGCAGGCCGCGGGCGCGCAGCGCGGGGCGGTGGCGCAGCTCCTCGGCCGGGGCGTCCAGGGCCAGGTCGGGGAAGCGGCGCAGCAGGTGCCGGACGGGCAGCCCGTCCGGGCCGGTGACCCGGTGCACGGGCGCCTCGGCGCGCAGCGCGGCGTAGGCGCCGTAGGGGTCGCTGATCAGGGACTTCACGGTCGGATCGAGGGGTGTCACCCGCTCAGCCTACGGGTACGGCGCAGGCACCCTGGCGGGGTGTCAGCCCGCCGCCTAATGTCAGTGGCCATGACAATGACCCGCCGCGCCGCGAGCTCCGCCACCCGCCGCGCCGCCCTGGCGACCGCACTCGTCGGCACCCTCGCCGCGCTGCTCGCCCCCGCCGCCGGGGCCCAGGCCGCACCGGACGGCTGCCGGACCGTCACCACCGCCCCGCCGGACGCCGAACAGGCCCGGCTGCAGGACGCCCGGACCGCCGTCTTCACCGAGCGCTCCGGCCTCGCCGACCTGCTCCACGGCTTCCCCGCCGCCCTCTGCGCCGCCCGCACCGCCCACCGCGCCCAGCGGGTGGTCGACAGCTGGGGCCGCAAGCTCTGGCAGGCCGGCCTCGACCGCGCCCAGGGGCGCCGGCCCGGCGGCGAACTGCCCGCCCTCGACGACCGCCCGCTGTACTGGGCGCGACTCGCCATGACCGTGCAACTCGCCCAGTGGCAGCCCCGGTTCGACGTCGACCACGCCGGACTGCGGGCCCGCTTCGAGGACGCCTCGCGCGGCCTCGACGACGGCTTCGCCGACGAACCCGAGCCCGGCGTCCGACGGATCTTCGTCAGCGGCTTCGACCCGTACGGCCTGGACACCGAAGCGCGCCGCGCCAACCCCTCCGGCGCGGCCGTGCTGCAACTGCACGGGCAGCGGATCACCCTCGCCGACGGCAGCACCGCCGAGGTGCGGGCCGTCGTCCTGCCGGTGCGCTACCGCGACTTCGACCAGGGCATCGTGGAACGCGCCTTCGGCCCCCACCTGGAGCCCGGCGGCCCGCAGTCCGCCGACCTGATCACCAGCATCAGCCAGGGCTACCCGGGCAAGTTCACCCTGGAGGCCTGGGCCGGCCGCGCCCGCTCCGCCGACCCGTACACCGACAACGCCGCCGCGCTCTCCGGCGGCACCCGGCAGCACCCGGTGGACGCCCCGGGCCTCGCCGACGGCCCGGAGTTCATCCGCACCACCCTGCCCACCGACGCCATGACGGCCGTCCAGCAGCCCCACCCCGTGCTGCTCAACACCCCCGTCACCGAGATCCCCGCGGGCGCCACCGCCCCGGTCGACCGCCCCGACGGCCCGACCCCCGGCTCCCGCGCCGTCGCCGGGGGCGGCGGGGGCTACCTCTCCAACGAGGTCGCCTACCGCTCCAACCGCCTGCGCCTCGACCTCGACCCCGCGCTGCCCGGCGGCCACCTCCACACCCCGGTCCTCACCGGCCTCCCGGACCGGCAGGACCGCGTCACCTCACCGGAGTTCGAGCACAACGAGGCCGCCGTCGCCGCCCAGGTGCGCGCGATCCTGAGCAGCGCGCGGCTCTGAGCCGACGAACCGCTGGGCCCGGGCCCTGCCGTGGGCCCGGGCTCAGCTGGACGGGCTCAGGCCGGGCGGGCGAAGCGGGTGCCCGCCGCCCGGGCGCGCGATTCGGCGATCTCGGCGTAGGCGGCGTCCCGGCCCGCCCAGTGCGAGCCCTCGACCGACGTGCCGCGCTCCAGGTCCTTGTAGACCTGGAAGAAGTGGGTGATCTCCAGCAGGTCGAACTCGCGCAGGTCGCCGATGTCCCGCAGGTCGGCGTAGCGGGGGTCGCGGGCCGGGACGCAGAGGACCTTCTGGTCGGGTCCGCGCTCGTCGCGCATCACCCACATCCCGACCGCCCGGCAGGTGAGCACGCAGCCGGGGACGGCGGGTTCGCCGCCGAGGACGAGCGCGTCCAGCGGCTCCCCGTCGCCGCCGAGGGTGCGTTCGACGTACCCGTAGTCTGCGGGGTAGCGGGTGGCGGTGAAGAGGGTGCGGTCCAGCCTGATCCGGCCCGCGTCGAAGTCCATCACGTACTTGTTGCGCGATCCCTGCGGGATCTCGACCATCACCTCGAACTCCGCCGGCTCCACGGGCTCCACGGGCTCCACTCTCGCCTCCTCCACTGGTCCTGGGGAGATTGTCCGCCGTCAGGGCGCCGTGAGCGGCCACCGAAACGACACCCGTCGTTCGGGCCCGGCCGATAGCATCCGCACCATGGGGAGCTGGCAGGTCACGGTCATGAACCACCGCCGCGAGCCCGGCGGCCGTCCGCAGGGGCGCCCGGCGGGGCCGCTGGCGCGGCGCGAGGGCTGGACGCTGCACGGCGGGGACGGCGAGCTCAGCTGGGTCGACGCCGCCGGCGAGGTCCGCTGGCGCCGCCCCTGCCCGGGCCGGCCGAACGCGGCGCACCTGTCCGCCGACCGGGTGCTGGTCACCACCACCTCCTTCGACTACACCGCCTGGGGCCACCTCGGCCCGGCCCTGCTGCTGGACCTCGCCGACGGCACGCCGGTCGCCGAGCTGCGCGGGGAACGCGGTGCGGCGCTCGGCGACGGGCGCTTCGTCCTGGGGCTGGAGGGCTACGGCCACTTCGACACCAGGGCCCACGACCGGGACGGCGCCGTGGTCGACTCCTGGCGCAGCTTCGGCCACTACGTGGTCGGCACGGCCGGACCGGCCGGCACCGGCGGCCTGCGGGTGGTGGAGACCGACCGCCGCCACCCCACCGGCAGCCGGGTGGTGCGGCTGCTGCCCGGCGGGGTGGTCGAGCCCGGCCCGCTGCTGAGCGACGCCCTGGCCCCCGAGCCGCTGGTGCTGCCCGACGGCACCCTGCTGGTGCTGGACGCGGGAGTGCTGCGTGCCGTCGGGCGGGAGCTGGACGACGCGGTGCTCGCCGAACTGCTCCCGCTCGACCCCGCCGACCGGCACCGCTTCACCGGTTCACTGCAGCGCGGCCCCGAGGGCCTGACCGCGACCCTGGTCGAGCGCCACCCGACCCGGATGGGCAGCTACAGCTCCCACATCTGGACCCTCGGCCTGGCGGGCAGGTAACTACCGCTGCACCAGCGGGAGTTCGAGCACCGAACCGGACTCGCCGCCGTGCCCGCCGTAGCCGATCCGGTACTGCGCGCGGCCGTCGGCCGGGAGCAGCTGGAAGGAGTCGGGGTTGGCGGCGGCCACGGTGAGCCGGATCCGGTCGCCGGCCCGGAAGAGCACCGAGACCGGCTGGAGGTCGATCACCACCCGCTGCGCCCGCCCCTGCGGGAAGGGCGTGGCGTCGGTGGCCGCGTAGCTGCGGGGCGTGCGCAGCCGCCGCCAGTCGGGGTTGTCGTCGGAGTCGGCCACCGCCCGTTCGGCGAGGGCGAGTTGGCCCTCCGTCAGATAGGTGGCCCGGCCGTCCGGGGTGACGTCCTCCAGGTAGACGTGCAGGGCGCCGTTCGCCGAGCCGGCCAGGCCGGTGACGTCGAGGGTGACCCTGCCGTTGCCGGTGACCCGGGCGGGCTCGGTCAGCGGCGCGGTGGTGTAGCTGAGCAGCTTGCCGTCCACGGCCGCCCGGTCGGGGTAACTCACCTTGCTGCCGCTGAGGTTGGTGTTCCAGCGGTCGAGCGGGCCGGTGCCGGCGGTCGGGTCCAGGCTCAGCAGGTCGGAGCCGGCCGGGCCGCTCCCGGTCCGCCCCTCGGTGAGGGTGTTGCCCGCGCCGAGCCGGAAGGGCCGGGTGCGGGTCCCGGGCACCGGCCAGCGGGTGGTGGTGCGCCAGACGTCCTCGTTGAAGGTGTAGTAGTGCACCTGCCGCCTGCCGTCGGGGCGGGCGCCGTCGCGCACGTAGCGGTCGAAGAAGTCGACCACCCGCTGGTCGTTCTGCTCGTGCTCGGCCGGGGTGAGCGGCCGGGCGGGCCGGAACGGGTCGGCGAGCCAGCCGGCGCCGTGGTTCCAGGGGCCGATCCAGTCGTCCTGGGTGTTGGACAGACCGCTGAACTGGGACAGCACGCCGTTGGCCGTCCCCGCGTCCAGCCAGCCGGCCCGGGTCAGCACCGGGACGGCGCCGTCCTCGACGGCGTCGGTCTGCTCGCCGACGCTGCCGACCGTCCAGCTCTGCGGGCCGTTGCGGTAGTCGCGGTGGACGCCCTGCTGCGCCATGTCGACCAGGTTGGCGTTGTTCGCGTGCTCGGCGCGCGCGGCGGCCATCAGGGCGGGTCCGTCCGGGCCGTCGACCGGACGGGGGGTCAGGCCGGTGAGGCCGACCTGGGCGCAGAGCTGCCGGGTCTGCGCACTGGTCTCGCAGGTGGTGCCGCCGGCCTGGTCCAGGATGCGCAGCAGCAGCGCGTACGGGGCGAGCCGGGGCTCGATCAGCAGTCCGCCGGGGCGGACCAGGTCCTCGTAGGGGTCGAAGTCGTAGGAGATCGGTGCGGCGGCGGTGATGTGGTGGTTGCCGAGGGCGGTGGCGAGCATCGCGGTGTCGCCGCCGTAGGAGACGCCGGTGGTGCCGACCCGGCCGTTGGACCAGGGCTGGGCGGCGATCCAGTCGCTGAGCGGGCCGCTGTCGGCGACCAGGTCCGCGCCCAGTTCGGAGGTCAGGGTGCCGAAGGAGGCTCCGGTGCCGCGCAGGTCGGCGACGACGTAGGCGTAGCCCTTGGCGTTCCAGGCCTCGGCCTCGCCGCTGGTGCCGCCCGACTGGCCGGCCAGGACGCGGGCGCGCCAGTAGCGCTGGGTGACCAGGACGGTGGGCAGCTCGGCCCCGGGTTCGGTGCCGTTCGGGAGGTAGACGTCGACGGCGAGGCGGACGCCGTCGGGCATGGCCACGTAGCGTGACTGGAGGTGGGGTGCGGCGGTGCCGGTGTCCGCGACGGCCGGGGCCGCGCCCAGGCCGAACAGGGTGAGCGCGGCGACGGCGGCCGCGGCGGTGCGGCGTAACCGCCGGTGGGCCGTCCTGCCCCGGCTCATCGGACGGTCGCCTTCCAGGGGCCTTCCTCCGGGCGCGCCTCGGAGTCCGTGTCCGGCCAGGGCGGCATGGTGACGGCGGTGATGCGCAGCGGCCCGTCGGCGTCCTGGTCGGCCCGGAACTGGAAGGCGGTGCCCAGCGGGATCGAGACGGCCGCCCCCGGAACGAGCCGGTGGACCTCCTCCCGGCCGTCCTGGCGCCGCCACAGCTCGCCGCGGCCGGCGGTGACCTGCCACAGCTCCTGCACGGTGGCGTGCGACACGGCGCGGGTGACCTGCCCGGGGGCGAGTTCGAAGACCGCGAGGCTGCCGAGCCCGTCCAGGACCAGCAGCGGGCGGACCACGGCGCCGTCGGGCGCGGTCACCACCGGGGCGGTGGCGGGCTCGGCGCTCTCGAAGGGTTGGTGCTCGGGTGAGGAGGAGTGGTGCGGTGCGGGCTGGTGCACTGGCTGATCGTTCATCCGACGACCCGGCCTCTCTCGTACGAAGGAGTTCCTGGGCTCGTCCCCCGTCGCCGATCAGACCATGCCCGCCGGACGGCCCACCATCCGCAGCGGTCCGTATCCGACCCCGAGAGAACCCCGAGGAGCTCGGCTCCGCTACCCCGAGACTCCCCCGAACTCGCGCACCGCGTCGGTGACGATGGCCTCCAGCCGGGCGTGGTGGGCCCCGCGCCAGTAGGCCTGGCCGCAGTCCGCGCACTGGGCGAAGGCGTCGTACGAGCGCTCGGTGCCGTCGTGCAGCTGTTCGCGCACCGTCGTCTTGCTCACCGTACGCAGCGTGCCGTTGCAGGTGGTGCACCGGCTCCAGGGGGCGAGCGGCGGGGCGAAGCGGGAGAGCACGTCGCGCAGCTGCTCGGCGGGGCGGTGGCTGTAGACGTACGCACCGGCCCACAGTTCGCGGCGGCGCAGCAGGCCGCGGTCGCGCGAGAGCATGACGCGCTGTTCGGCGGCGGAGCGGGCGGCCAGCGCGGCGTCGCCGATGTCGGGGTTCTCGTAGGCGGCGTCGATGCCGAGCAGGCGCAGCCGGCGGGTGAGGGTGCCGAGGTGGACGTCCAGCAGGAAGCGCGGCGGGGCGGGCGAGGGCTGCGGCCGGGCGACGGCGGCGACGCTGACCTGCTCGGCGTCGGCCGGGACGTACGAGCCGGGCACCGGGCGGCCGTCCACCAGCAGGGCGCCGACCTCGGTGAGCGGCACGCCCAGCGACTCGACCAGGTGGCCGAGGCTGGAGGTGCCGTCGGTGCGCAGCGCGGTGCGGCCGGCCCGCCGGGGCGCGGAGACGAAGAGGTGCAGCTCAGGGGCGAGGTCGAGCCAGATCTGGGGTCTGTCCACGCGGCCAGCATGCCAGCGGGCGGCGGGCGGGGGCCAGCGGTTTCCGGGGCCCGCTGCGCGGGGCCCGCGCGGGGGGCTGCGCGGCGGGCCCGCGGAGTAGCATCGGCCGTATCCGGAACAGCAGCAGCGGCGGTTGGAGCGTGCGATGACCGGGAACGAGCGGCGGGACGGCCGGCCGGTCCGGTCGGACGGCCTGGTGGAGGAGACGCCGGACGACCTGCTGGAGGACGCGCCGGACGACCTGTTCGCCGACCGCTCCGAGCGGCCGGCCTCCAGGGCCGGGCGCGCGGCGCCGTACGGCGGCGACGACGATCTCTACGGCGCCTCGGCGGCGGTGGCCCCGACGGCCGAGGAGGACGGCGCGGGGGCCGGCGGCAGGTAGTCGCGGTCGCGCGCCGCCCAGCGGGCCACCGGGCCCATCGCGTACCCGGCGGCGAGGAACACCCCGCCCAGTACCAGCCAGCCCGTGAGCCCGCCGTCCAGCAGCAGCGTGGTGAGCAGCAGCGGCCCCAGGGTGCGGGCGACGGCGACGCCGGTGCCGAAGAAGCCCTGGTACTGGCCGATCCGCTCCGGCGGCGCGAGGTCGAAGCCGAGCTGCCAGGAACCGGCCGACTGCCGCATCTCGCCCGCCACCTGCAGCACGGCCGCGACCACCAGCAGGGCGGCGAACCCCCACGCCGGGACGGACAGCACGGACAGTCCGCAGACCGCGCAGGAGGCGAGCAGCAGCACCCCGGACGACCGCACGGCCCGGACGGCCGAGTCCAGTCCGCTGACGTCGCGGGCCGCCCGGACCTGGAAGGCCAGCACGGCCAGGGTGTTGAGCACGAACAGCGCCGAGCCGAGCCAGCCGAGGCCGGGGGCGCGCTGGGCGATCCACAGCGGCAGGATCAGGCTGAGCATCGGCATCCGCAGCAGCAGCACGGTGTTGACCAGGGTGACGGCGGCGTAGCGGCGGTCCCGCAGCACGGCCAGTCGTGGTCCGGCGGCCGGGTCGGCCGGTGCGGGCGGGGCCTCGGGCAGCCGGCGCAGGACCAGCGCACCGGCCAGGAAGCCGAGGGCGGTGACGGTGAAGGCGCCGAAGTAGGCCTCCCGGGTGCCGACGGTGAGCGCGATGCCGCCGATGGCGGCGCCAACGGCCAGTCCTCCGTTGAGGGTTGACTGGAGGTGGGCGAGCAGTCCGGTGCGCTCGGCGGTCGGCACCAGGCCGGCGACCAGGGCCTGCCGGGCCGCGGTGAGGCCGGACTGCGCGGTGGCGTAGAGGCAGACGGCGAGCAGGAACAGCGGGTAGGAGCGGACGACCAGGAGGACGGCGACCACGCCGGCCGTGGCGAGCGCGAGGGCCACGGCGGTGCGGCGCGGGCCGCGACGGTCGGCGAGGGCGCCGAGCGGGACGCCCGCCAGCGAGCCGAGCGCCCAGGCGACGGCGAGTCCGAAGCCGAGGGCGGTCGGCGACATCCCGATGACGCGGGTGAAGTAGAGCGCGGAGCAGGTGTAGTAGGCGCCGTCGCCCACCGCGCTCGCCAACTGGGCTGCGGCGAGCGTGCGTTGGGGGCCGGCGGGGGGCAGCAGGGCGAGCCGGGCGGCGCTCTGGTTCGGCACTTCTCTCCTGTCGGATCCAGGCGGTCGGGCGAGGCCCAGCCTAGGGAAGAAGTGGACCGGCCGACAGGTCCATTGATCTTGAATTTTCCCGGTCCACTTCCGGGGCCCCGCCGCACCGTCGGACGAGCCGTGAACTCCCGTACGACAGCGCCCTGTTGATTGTCCGGCAGCACTCCGCGCGGCCGCTCCGAGGCCCCGCCCGCCCGGGCGAAGCCCCCTCCGTACCCGCTCCGACTCCGCCGGCCGAAGCGGACCGGACACCTCCACCCCCCGGCCGGAGGGCCAAGATTGGCCGTGTTGACCCGTCAGTAACGCCCTCCTATGCTCAACGGCGTCCGCGATCCGGCACCGGGGCCGGGGCCGTCCGTGCCCGCCCGATCCGGCGCCCGCTCCGGCTCGAAGGGCCCCTCCCATCAGCACCTCCACCGCCCGCTCGGGCTTCGCCGGCCGCGAGGGCCCGGACGAGGATCCCGCCGCTCCCACCGGTCCCGCGGACCGCGCCGAGCCCGCCGGCCGCCGCCGCTTCCTCACCTACCTGCTGGCCGCCCCCACCCTCACCGTCGCCGCCCGGCTCGGCCTCGACGCCGCCGCGCCCGCCACCGCCCGGGCCGCCGAACGCGCCGCCGCGGCCACCCGCGACGCCTCCGCGCCCCCGCAACTGCTCGGCCTGCCCGGCATCCCCGACGTCCTCGACCTCGGCGACGCGATGATCCTCGCCGGCCTGCCCACCTCCCACCTGCTGGTGCTCGAAATCACCCCCGCCGGGCGTGCCGCGCTGCACCTGCCCCGACTGGAGGTCGGCCAGGGCCTCACCACCGCGATCGCCATGCTGGTCGCCGAGGAACTCGACGCCGAACTCACCGACGTGGACGTACCGCTCTCCGACGGCCGCCCCGAACTGCTCTTCTACCAGCTCACCGGCGGCTCCAACTCGGTGCGCTCGCTGTACGAGCCGGTGCGCGCCGCGGCCGCCGCCGCCCGCGCCCGGCTGGTCACCGCCGCCGCGAACCGCTGGAAGGTTCCCGCGACCGCCCTGCGCACCGCCGGCTCCGCCGTCCTCGCCCCCGACGGCCGACGCCTGCGCTTCGGGGAACTCGCCGCCGACGCCGCCACCGTGGTCGTCCCCGCCGTCCCCGCCACCCCCAAGCCGGCCGACCAGCGCCGCCTGGTCGGCCGGCCCACCGGCCGCATCGACGCCCGCGACATCGTCACCGGCCGCGTCCAGTACGCCGGGGACCTCCGGATCCCGGGCGCCGCACCCACCGTGGTCGCCCGCCCGACCACCGTCAACGGCACCCTCAAGTCCCTGGACGCCTCGGTCGCCCGCGCCATGCCCGGGGTCCTCGCCGTGGTGCCGATCCCCACCGGCGTCGCCGTCCTCGCCGAGACCTTCGACCAGGCCCTCAAGGCCCGCGACGCACTGCGCACCACCTGGAACCCCGGCCCGGCCGCCGGCCTCTCCACCGAGGACGTCCGGGCCGGACTGCGCGCCGCGCACGCGCCGTTCCTGCTGCCGCCGCTGCTCACCCCGTACCTGGACGGCGAGTTCGACTTCGCCTTCGTCAACCACGCGCCGATGGAGGTACTCACCGCCGTCGCCGACGTCCGGCCCGGCCGCGCCGAACTCTGGTTCGCCGCCCAGAGCCCGATCATCGCCCAGCAGACCATCGCCGCCGAACTCGGCCTGCCGCAGAACGCCGTCACCGTCCACGTCGTCCGCGGCGGCGGCTCCTTCGGACGCCGGCTGTTCTTCGACGCCGCCCTGGAGGCCGCCCAGATCTCCAAGGCCGCCGGCCGACCGGTCAAACTGATGTGGACCCGCAACGACGACATGCGGCACGGCCGGATGCGCCCCGCCAGCCACCACCGCATCCGCGCCACCTACGGCCTCGGCCAGGTGCTCAGCTGGGAGCACCGCGCCGCCACCGTGCGCACCGACCTCTCGCACGGCCTCGGCGAGGCCCTCACCGGCGCCGGGTTCAACCTCTCCGTCGCCGGGATCAGCCTCGCCCAGGCCTTCTTCCTGCTCACCGAGAAGAACCCGTACAACGTCGGCATCCCCACCCAGCTGCTCGCCGAACTCCCGCTCCCGGTGCACACCGGCAGCTGGCGCTCCGTCTACTCCGGCATGGTCCGGGTCGCCGACGAGATCATGATGGACGAACTCGCCCGCCGGATGGGCCAGGACGAGGTCGCCTTCCGCCGCGCCCGGGTGCGCGACGCCGCCGGCCGGGCCCTCCTGGACATCCTCGCCAAGGCCGGCGACTGGGGCCGCCCGATGCCCGAGGGCCAGGCCCAGGGCGTCGGCTACCACGACGAGAACGGCGGCCGGGCCGCCTACCTGGTCGAACTCGACGCCACCGACCGCGCCAACCCCCGGGTCACCAAGGCCGTCATCGCCGCCGACGTCGGCCAGGTCATCAACCCCCGAGGCCTGGAGGCCCAGTTGACCGGCGCACTGATCGACGGCATCTCGGTCGTCCTGCAGGCCGGCAACCACCTCGACAACGGCGCCTTCCGGGAGGGGAGTTACGCCGACTTCCACTACGCCCGGCAGCGCAACACCCCGCCGACCGTCGAGATCCACCTGATGCCGCCCAGCGGATCCCCGGGCGGGGCAGGCGAGTTGGGCGTCCCCGCCGCCTCCGCCGCCGTCGCCAACGCCTACGCCCGCGCCACCGGCACCAGCCCGCGCTCCTTCCCGATCAACTTCTGAGGACGTCGCCCCCCATGCCCACCCACACCTTCGTCCTCAACGGGCAGCCCGTCAGCGTCGACGCCCCGGACGACATGCCGCTGCTCTGGGTCCTGCGCGACAAGCTCGGCGTCACCGGCCCCAAGTACGGCTGCGGCGTGGGCGTCTGCCGCGCCTGCACCAGCCACCTGGACGGCCAGGAGTTCCAGCCCTGCACCCGCCCGGTCAAGGAGTGCGACGGCCGCACCGTCACCACCATCGAGGGCCTCGCCGACGGCGACACCCTCCACCCCGTCCAGGAGGCCTGGATCGACTGCGACGTCGCCCAGTGCGGCTTCTGCCAGCCCGGCCAGATCATGACCGCCGTCGCCCTGCTGCGCCGCACCCCCGACCCGACGGACGCCGACATCGACCAGATCCAGAACATCTGCCGCTGCGGCAGCTACCCCCGCATCCGCGAGGCCATCAAACGCGCCGCGGCCACCGGCCGGGTGCACTGACCCACCGGCCGTCTGCGGATCGCCGCGGTGGGCCCTATGCGCCGGCGCCCGCCGCGGGGTCACGGCCGAAGAAGGCGGCGAGCCGGTCGTACGCCGGGGCGTCCGGCGGGGCGGGGACTTCGGGGGCGAAGGCGTGGTGGTCGGCCTCGTCGCCGCGGTACTCGGGTTTGAGGGCGCCGTGCGCCCAGTCGAGTGCCGCCCGGGCCACCTCGTGGTCCAGGCCCTCGGTGGACTGGCCGGTGGCGTGGGCCAGGTCCCAGGCGTGGACGGCGAATTCGGTGGTCTGCTGATCGACCGGGAAGCGGGCCGGCAGGGTGGCGCCGCCGGGGAGCTCGACCGTGCCGGTGAGGTCCCCGGCGGCGCGCCAGGCCTCGACCAGCCGCTCGGCCCCGGCCTCGAAGGCGTGCAGCCAGTCCTCCTCGACCCGGTCGAAGGGCCGGCTCCAGTCCGGCTGCCCGCCCTCGGCCCGGAGGGTGAACTGCGCCAGGTCGTGCAGGAGATGGCTGATCAGGTCGCCGACGTCCCAGGAGCGGCAGGGGGTCGGGTGGCCGGCCAGTTCGACGCCGGTGCCGTCGATCAGCCCGGCGGTCTGGGCCAGGGCCCGGGCGAGCAGCCCGATCGGGTCCACCGGGTCGGCCGGGTCCACCGGATCGGCCGGATCGTCCGCCGCGGTCATGGCACACCTCTCGGTCGGGGGGGCGCACGGGTCGTGCCGGGCGATCGTAAGCGCGGTCGCCGACGACCGCCCGGCACGACACCGCCGCCCCGCCGAACGGGAGGTCAGGCGGCGAAGCCGCCGTCCACCGACAGTTCCGCACCGGTGACGTAGCGGCCGTCCTCACCCACCAGGTAGGAGACGGCGCCCGCGACCTCGGCCACCGTGCCGTAGCGGCCGAGGGCGACGAAGCCGCGCTGGAAGTCGGCGGAGTCGCCGTCGGCCGGGTTCATGTCGGTGTCGATCGGGCCCGGGTGGACCAGGTTGGCGGTGATCCCGCGCGGGCCGAGCTCCCTGGCCAGCGCCTTGGTCAGGCCGATCAGCGCGGCCTTGCTGGTCGCGTAGAGCGCGGCGCCGGGGAAGACGACGCGCTGGGCGACGCAGCTGCCGATGGCGACGATCCGCCCGCCCTCGGCCAGGTGCTCGACGGCCGCCTGGGCGTACAGGTACGGCGCCCGGACGTTCACCTCCAGCACCCGGTCGAGCTCCTCCAGCCCGACCTCCTCGATCGGCCCGCCGGCGCCCACGCCGGCGTTGTTCACCAGGATGTCCAACCGTCCGAACCGCTCGGCGACCGAGGCCACCGCAGCGCGCACCGCCGCCGGGTCGGCGCTGTCGGCGCGCACGGCCCAGCCGGTCCGCCCCATCGCGGTGATCTTGGCGACCACCTCCTCGGCCCGCTCGGCCGAGCCCTGGTAGGTCAGCGCCACGTGGGCGCCGTCCTCGGCCAGCCGCAGCGCGACCGCGGCCCCGATCCCCCGGCTGCCGCCGGTCACCAGGGCCACCTTGCCGTCGAGCGCCGCAGCACCGTTCATCGTCATGTCTTCGGGTCTCCTCGTGCACCGTGGTCCGATCGCGTCCCGGCCGTCCGCCGGCCGGCGTTCCGCTCTCGGTGTGTGAGTCGATCCTGATCCGGATCCCTTGACGTCTCCGGCGGTATTCGGACGTTGCGTTCAATCTTCAACTACAACTCCACGCGCCCCCGTGGCGCGACCAGCGAGTGGTAGTACGACCCGACCGCCGGCTGCCCGGTCCAGTTCGGCCCGGCCGCCGGGTCGGCGCCCGCGTAACCGAAGGGCAGCGCGACCGGCCGTCCGCCGTCCAGGAGCAGCAGGTGGCGGCGCGCGCGGTACTCGAACCCGGCCGCCCGCAGCGCGGCGAGCACCGCCCGGCCCGCGCCGGAGCCGTCGGGGCGGCGCACCGACTCCGGGTCGAAGTGGGCGGCGAAGCGGCCGTCCGGGGCCAGCCAGGAGGCGGCGCGGGCGATCGCGCCGAGCTGGTCGCCGAGGTAGTGCAAGCCGTGCACACAGGTGATCAGCTGGTACGACCGCTCGGGCACCCAGTCCGCGAGCGCCGCCGTCACCAGGCGCAGCCGTGCCCCGGCCGCCGGGACGGGCGGCGGGACCAGCGGCCCGACCAGGTCCACCCCCGTCAGCTCGGCGCCTGCGGGCAGCACCCGGGCCGCCTCGACCAGTGCCCGTCCCTCCCCGCTGCACAGGTCCAGCCAGCCGGGCGCGGCGCCGCCGTGCTCCCGGAGCCAGGCGGCGGGGTCGAAGCCCAGCTCGCGGGTGTAGCTGTTCACACCACTGAGTCCGCGTTCGCGGTTCATGGTGCTGTTGGCCACCACGGAGGAGGCGCTGAGCTCGCTGTCACTGATCAGTCGGACCATCAGATGACCTTACTGGTGCAGGGCTCCAGCGAACCCGATGCGCCAGGACCCCGAACGCGCCGGGCGGCCACCCCGCGCAGGGGTGGCCGCCGGATCGCGTCGCAGCGTGGTAGGGCGTCAGACGGTCAGCGTCTGCCCGGGGAAGATCAGGTCCGGGTCGGCGCCGATGGTGCGGGCGTTCCTGCCGTACAGGCCGTCGGTGTCGACGCCGAACTTGGCGGCGATGTCGCTCAGCGTGTCACCGCTGCGGACGGTGTACTCGCCACCGGTGGTGTTCTTCGCCGCCGCCGGAGCGGACTGCGCCGGCTTGGCCGACGGGCGGCCCTGCGGGGCCTGCGCGGCGTGCGGCTGCGCCTTCGGGGCGGCCGCCTTCGGAGCCGCCTGCGGGGCGGCCTTGGGGGCCGCCTTCGCGGACCGCTTGGCCGGCTTGGCGGGGGTCGCCCGATCCGCGGCACCCGAGCCCGCCGAGGTGTCGACGGCGGCCGGGGCGCCGCCCTTGCTCAGGCCCGCCTTCTGGGAGCACACGGGCCAGGCCCCCGGCCCCTGCGAGGCGAGCACCTTCTCGGCGACGGCGATCTGCTGCGCCCTGGTCGCCTGGTCGGCCCGGGGGGCGTACGCGGTTCCGCCGTACGCGGCCCAGGTGGAGGGGGTGAACTGCAGTCCGCCGTTGAAGCCGTTGCCGGTGCTGATGCTCCAGTTCCCGCCGCTCTCGCACTGGGCGACGGCGTCCCAGGTGGAGGAGGGTGCGGCGGAGGCCGAGGTGGCCGTGACGAGGCCGGCCACCGGCAGGGCCGCGACGGCGGCGCCCGCGACGACCGCCATCCGCAGGCGGTTGCGCTTGCTGGTGGTGGTCTCGGTGGCAGCGGCGGTCTCGTGACGGGAAGTCATGAATGTCCTCTCGGCAAGCCCCGGGCGGGCAGGCGGAACCAGGCCCGGGACACGGGCCGGTCGGTTGCGCTCACCTCGCTCGTCGGGCGGCCGGCCACGTGTCGGACGTGCCGTGCCGCCCCGGCCACCTCCGCTCGCCGACGGCCCGTTCGGGCCGGTGTCGTCGGCGGGCACCGCCCTCGCGCCGGGGGTCAGTCGGCGGGCCGTGCGTCGGGGTGAACCCGGGTGGCGCTCGTTGCGCCGCCAAGAAAGCTAGGGGCACATCCGGGGCTCAGCAAGCAATTCTTGGTTCTCGCAGGTCAGTTGACTGTTACCGGCGGTATCGATCAAGAAACGGCGCCCGGTTCGACCAGGTTTGACCGCATTTTAAAGATCGAACGATCAATTTCCGTGCCCGCGCTCACATCTGTCCGTTCGTGGACTCCCGCACACCATCGACCGTCCGCAATCGGAAGATGACGGACCGTCACGAGTCCATCCGGAGTTCCCGGTTCGGACCACCGATTGAGTGGCATCCGTCACCGGCGACACCCACCGCGACCGCGCGACCCCGCTCAGCTACGGCCGTCGAGCTCCGCGTCCCGCGCCAGCAGCGCCGCCTGGACCCGGTTCTCACAGCCCAACTTGGCCAGGATCCGGCTGACGTAGGTCTTCACCGTCGCCTCGCTCATGTGGATCCGGGCCCCCGCGTCCGCGTTGGACAGGCCCTCCCCGAGCAGCGCCAGCACCTCCAGCTCGCGCCCGGTGAGCACCTCCAGCCGGCGCCGCGCCTGCGCGCCGCGGGCGGCCGCCGAGCCGCTGCGCCCGGCGGCCAGCGAGTCCACGATGTGCCGGGTGGCGGCCGGGGAGAGGAAGGCGTTCCCGCCGGCCGCGGCCCGGACGGCCTGGATCAGCTCGTTCGGCGCGGTGTCCTTGAGCAGGAACCCGGCGCCGCCCTCGGTCACGGCGCGCAGGACGTTCTCGCGCTCCCCGAAGGTGGTGAGGATGATCGCCCGTGCGCCGGGCGCGACCCTGCCGAGCTCCCCGAGCGCCGTCAGTCCGTCCATCACCGGCATCTGGATGTCCAGCAGGACGACGTCCACCCGGTGCGCCCGGGCCAGCTCCAGCGCCTGCCGGCCGTCGGCGGCCTCCGCGACCACCTCGACGTCCTCGGCCGACCCCAGGATCATCCTGATCCCGGCCCGGATGAGCGGCTCGTCGTCGGCGACGAGGACTCGGATCACGCTGGTCATTCCCCTCGAACGGTGGTGCGGCTGGAACTCCATCCTCACATCCCGGCCGCACCCTCCTCCCGCCCGGGGCCGGGGAGGGCGGGCCGGGGCCGGGCGCCGCGACGACGGACGGCCGACCTCAGCCCTTGGAGGTGTACTCCACCTTCTCCACCAGCGCCCCGCCCTTGAAGCAGAACCGCGCCACGTGGTCGTCCGACCAGGAGTCGCCCTGGCCCTCCTTCGCCAGCGAGTACCAGCGGCAGTGCGAGTCCTCCGGCCGGGGCGGCCCGGCGGACTGGAAGTCGGAGGTGAAGAAGTCGTTGCCGGGCGGGAGCTGTTTCAGCACCTCGCCCCGCGAGTCGCCCACCCGGATCTGGTCGTAGACCGACTGCCGCACCGTCGAGTCGCTGGCGCCCCGGATGAAGGCCACCACACCCCAGGCCACCAGGCCCGCCACGATCAGCGTCACCGCCCCCACCCCGGCCGCGCAGCCCAGCGCCGGGCGGCGCCGGCCGTCCTGCCCGCCGTCCACCGGCGGCAGCCCGCCGGCCGCCCACTCCTCCTCGGCCGTCAGGGCGGCGGCGCCCTCGGCCTCCGCTCCCTCGTAGGGGAGGACGGCGGCCAACCGGAAGCCCTGCTCGGGCGTCGGGCCCGCGTGCACCATGCCGCCGACCAGCCGGGCGCGCTCCCGCAGGCCGGTCAGCCCCTGTCCGCCGCTCACCACCGGCCCCGCGCCGGAGCGCGCGCCCACGAGCTCCGGCGCGCGGGGGTTGGTCACCTCCACCACCAGCGCGTCCGGCTCGTACCGCAGCGCGACCGCGATCGGCGCGCCGGGGGCGTGCTTGTGCGCGTTGGTGAGCGCCTCCTGCACGATCCGGTACGCCGCGTGGTCGACCGCCGCCGCGAGCGGCCGCCGCTCCCCCTCGACCCAGAGCTCCACCACCGTCCCGGGCGCCCGGGAGGACTCCACCAACCCCCCGATCCCGTCGACCCCACCGCGCGACCCCGCCGCGCCCGGGGCGCCGACGACCGCGGGCGGCACCGCCGTCGACTCGTCGTGCAGCACCCCGACCACCTCGCGCAGCTCGCGCATGGCCGCGACCGCCGCCTGCCGCAGCACCCCGACCGCCTCCCGCTGCCGGTCGCTGAGGGTGCGGTCCACCTCCAGCGCGCCGGAGTGCACGGAGATCAGCGCCAGCTGGTGGCCCAGGCTGTCGTGCATGTCCTGGGCGATCCGGTGCCGCTCCCGCAGCCGGGCCTGGTGCACCACCATCGCCCGCTCGCGCACCAGCTGGTCGTTGCGCTCGCGCAGCGCGTCCAGCAGGGCGCGGCGCTGCGCCCGGTAGCGGCTGTAGAGGGCGGGCAGACCCGCGAAGACCAGGAAGATGCCGAGCGACAAGCCGATGATCAGCTTGGGTGAGTACGAGGCGCCGTCCTTGAGCATCCCGAACATGGAGAACATCAGGTAGCTCAGCACGAAGGCGCCGACCAGTCGCCACACCCGGCCGATCCGCGCCCCGGCCACCCAGCCCGCGCACACCAGCAGCGGGAACGGCCCGAGCGACCAGCCCGCCAGGGTCCCGGTCAGCACCAGCACCGTCGCCGGGAAGCCGCGCCGCAGCAGCCACAGCGCGGCGACGGCCAGCCCGAAGGGCACCGCCAGGTCGGTGGCGGCGGCGAGCTCCAGCAGGGCCGCCAGCGCGCCCATCAGCAGGGCCGCCACGGCCTCGCCGACCACTCGCCGGGGGCGCCAGGGCCCCGGGAGCGCCGTCCGTACCGCTGTCGACCAGGCCCGTGCGATTGCTTCCACCCGTCGAGGCTAACCGGGCGGCCGCCCCGGCCGCGGTCACCCTTCGTCGCAGCCCGGGCCGACGAAAGTCGCCGCTCCGGCGCCGGTCGGGCCGACGCCCACCCCGCCGTCCGTCCCGCCGCCCGGGCCGCCCACCCCGCCGTCGGTCCCGAAGGCCGTGAGCAGCAGCGCCACGTCGTCCACCCGCCCGGTCGAGCCGACCTCGCGCAGCAGCCGCTCGGCGAGCTCCTCCAGTGCCTCCCCCGCCCGCCCGTGCGCCAGCGCCGCCCGCAGCCGGTCCACCCCCTGGTCGATCGCCAGCGCCGGGTCCTCCACCAGCCCGTCGGTGTAGAGGGCGAGCAGCGACCCGGGCCGCAGCCGCAGCTCGCTGACCGGGTACGCCGCCCCGTCGTCCACGCCCAGCAGCGGCCCGCCCGGCACGTACAGCGCCTCGGCCCGGCCGTCCGGGTGCCGCAGCACCGGCGGCAGATGGCCGGCCCGGCCGATCCGCACGGTGCCGTCGGCGGGGGTCAGGCGCACCAGGCAGCAGCTGGCGAGCAGCCCCGGGTCGAGGTCCAGCAGCAGCCGGTTGGTGCGGGCCAGCACCTGGCCGGGCGGCTCGCCGCCACTGGCGAACGCCCTGACCGCGCTGCGCAGTTGGCCCATCGCGGCGGCCGCTCCGACGCTGTGGCCCTCGACGTCGCCGATCACCAGGGTGAGGTCGTCGCCGGTGACGATCGCGTCGTACCAGTCGCCGCCGATCTCCATGCCCTGGGTGCCGGGCAAGTAGCGGGCGGCGGTGCGGATGCCGGGCACCTGCGGGAGCCGGTGCGGCAGCAGGGCCTGCTGCAGGCCGCGGGCCAGCGCGAACTCGGCGTCGTACAGCCGGGCCCGCTCCAGGGCCTGGGCGATGAAGCCGCCGAGGCCGGTGAGCAGTCCGCGCTCCTCGACGGTGAAGGGGTGCGCCCGGTCGAAGCCGAGGATGCAGCTGCCGACCGGGCGGCCGGAGGCGATCAGCGGCAGGAAGGCCCAGGCGCCCATCTCGTCCAGAGCCAGGCCCGGGTAGGCGGCGGCGAGCTCGCGCACCGACTCGAAGAAGATCGGGGTGCCGGTGCTGAGCGCCTCCGCGCCGGGGACCCGGGCGTCCAGCGGGGTGCCCTCGAAGCCGTCCAGGAAGCCGTCGGGGTAGCCGCTCTGCGAGACCAGGTGCAGCCGCTGCTCGCGCACCCCGTAGATGGCGAGCTCCTGGCCGCCGAAGGCCGGCAGGATCTCCTCGGCCACCGCCCGGCAGACGTCCCGCACGGTGACGGCCTCGGTGAGCGCGCTGGCCAGCTGGAGCAGGTGGTGGGTGCCGCCGACGCCGCCCGTGCCCGCGCCGGCCGTGGCCGCGGGCGGCGCCAGGGCGGTCGGGGGCTCGGCCGCGCCCGGCGGGGCCTCGGCGGCGACCATCCGGACGGTGACGCCGTGCGGGTCGGGGTAGAGCGAGAAGGCGAGCCAGCCGTCCGGCGGGCGGACGGCCAGGAAGGCGGTGGGCTGCTGGGAGAGCAGGGCGGCGCGGTAGCGGTTCTCGTAGAAGGGGTCGGCGAGCCAGGGCAGCACCTCCCAGGGGTGGTGGCCGACCAGCTCCTCGGCACCGACCCCGAGCAGCGGCTCGGCGGCCCGGTTGACGTAGCTGATCAGGCCGTCCGGGTCGAGCGAGAGCAGCCCCTCGTGCAGCCGCTCGACCGCGGCGGCCGCCGCGGTCAGGGCACGGACGTCCAGGACGGCGCCGACCAGGTGGGTCCCGCCGTCGGAGATCGCCCCGGGCACCCGGGCCCACAGCTCCACCGGGTACGGGCGGCCGGCCGCTCCGAGCACCCGCACCCGGGCCGCCAGCACCTCGCCGTGCTCCAGGGCGGTGCGGGCGGCGGCCCGGAACTCGGGCACGTCACCGGGGGCGATCCGGCCGGTCAGGCAGCGCACCGTGCCGTCGAACTCGCCGGGCGCGAAGCCGAAGATCTCCCGGAACTGCACGTCCGCCGCGAGCGCGCCACTGGCCACGTCCCAGTCGAACAGCCCGACCCGGGTGGTCACCGCCGTCGGCGGCGCCAGCTCCACCACGGCGGCGTCCCCGGCCGGCTCCACCGGCTGCCCGGCCGCCGCCACCCCGGCCAGCCCGGCGCCCAGCCGGGAGGCGACCGCCTCCGGCCGCCCGCCGTCCCCGTCCGGCACGCCGTCGTCCGAGGCGGGCCACAGCACGCTGAGCACCCCGAACCGCTCCCCGCCGTGCCCCACCGGCACGCAGGCGGAGACGAAGTCGTACGGCAGCCCGACGGCCAGCTGCGGGAAGCGCCGCACGATGTCCTCGGAGTCGGACAGCGTGACGGTCCGCCCGGTGCGGAAGCAGACCGCGACCGGCAGCGGCCCGGCCGCCGCGACCCGGCGGAACGGACTCATGATCGACAGCGGCACCCCGGCGAGGGTCCGCAGCACCAGGGACCGCCCGTCCCGCGAGCGCAGGTGCACCATCGCCCCGTACGCCGCGGTCGACGCCAGCACCTCCCGGACGGCCTCCGCCAACAGCTCGTCCCGCGCGTGCGCCGCCTCCGGGCCCGCCGCACGGACCGGCTCGGCGTCCCCGCCGGTCGGCTGCGGATCGCGCATGCTCCCTTGCTACGTCCGGCCCGGAACCGTGTCAAGGCGAGCCCCGCCCGCCCCGGCCGGCCCACCGGCCCCACCCGCCCCGGCACGGACGCCCTCACCCGGCCGAGCGAACCGCTCCGCCGAGCGGGTGACGCGCTACGGCAGATCGGTGAGGTCGACCTCCACCGGGAACGGCACCGCGGCCTTCACCAGTCCGGTGAACACCTCCCCGGCCCGGTACACCCGGCTCGCCTCGTCCAGCGGACAGGTGTGGACGACCGGCACCCGGCCCGCCGCTTGCTCGACCCGCCAGTAGAAGGGAATTCCGGCCTTCGCGTACTGGTCGGGCTTGACCAGCCGGTCGGTGGTCTCCGAGCCCGGTGAGACGACCTCGACCACCAGCAGCACGTGCTCCGGCCTGGCCGGCATCTCCTCGACCGTGTCGGCCCGGTAGACCACCACGTCCGGGCAGCGGTTGTCGAGCGGCACGTCCCGCAGCCGCAGGTCGAAGCCGCAGTCGGCGTTCCAGTCGGCCCCGCCCGCGTCGTCCAGGGCGTTCGCCACCAACCGCGCGATCCGGTTCTGGCGGGCCGAGCGGCTCGGACGGGCGACCACCACCCCGCCGACGATCTCCACGTCGGCGCACTGCTCCTCGGTCCAGCCGTCGTACTGCTCGGCCGTCACGGTGGACATCCTCGGGCCTCCTGGGCGGGCCGGTACTCGTTGTGTCGGGCGCAGCCTAGTGCGGCCGAGGTCGCGGCTTGGGATGGTTCGGGGACCGTTCGATATCCTCCCCGGCAGGTGGTGGCACGGTGGCCGCCGGGGGTGGGAGTGAGGACCGGATGAAGTCGCCCGAGGGGCCGGTGCAGGACGCCGCCTGGCAGTGGGACGGGGAGGCGGACGGTGCGGACGCGGTGCCCGGGGACGTGCTCGGCGGTGGGGGTCCGGACGGTGACGGCCCCCGGCTGAGCCGGCGCGGGCTGCTGATCGGGGCCGGGGTGCTGGCGGCCGGCGGGGCGGCGTGGGCGCTGGGCCGGGTGGAGGGCGACGGGTCGACGCCCTCGCCGTCGCCGAGCCGGCCGCAGCCGACCGCGCTGTCCGGGCCGACGCCGCTGTGGACCTACCGGGGCCCGCAGGTGATGACCCCGGAGCGGCTGCTCGCCGCGCCCCAGGGGCCGGCCTTCCTCTCCAAGGCGGGGTGGCAGGCCCTCGACCCGGGCACCGGTCGTCCCGGACGGCTGCTGGTGTTCGACCCGCCGGCACCCAAGGACTGGCCGAGCGACCTGGAACTGCCCGCCGGAAAGATCGCGGTCTGGCGCGACTACCTGTTCACCGCCACCTCCCGCGGCCACCTGGACGCCCACCACCTCACCGACCCGGCCGCCGACTGGAGCCTGGCGCTGCCCGAGGAGCTGGACGGTGACGTCCAGCTCACCTGCCTGAGCGCGGGCGTCCTCTACGGCTGCCTGTTGAGCTGGCCGCGCTCGGACAGCTCGGCGCCGAGCAGCCGGATCTTCGCCGTACAGCTGGACCGGCGCTCCCTGCTCTGGTCCGTCGCGGTCGACCACCAGGAACGGCCCGCCGCCGCCACCGCCCCCTACAACAAGAACCTGCTGGCCTGCGTCCGGTCGACCGGCGAACGCCTCGAGCTGGTGGTCCGGGACGCCACCACCGGCGAGGAGGTGTCGACCGCCGCCGTCACCCAGGACTTCGGCTGGTGCGTCGCCTCCGGGACGAGCTTCCTCGTGCCGGACAGCAACGGCGGGGTGTACCTGCTGGGCCCCGACGGCAAGCCGGCCTGGAACCACACCGCCGCCCGGGGGGAGTCCTGGCGGGCCCTGCCGCCCGTCCCGGACACCGTCCGGGTCTTCGTGCTGCGCAACGACGGCGTCGTCACCTGCCTCGAAACACGGACCGGCGCGGTTCTCTGGTCCGTCAAGCTGCCGTTCCTGCTGGACAACCGCAGCCGTCCGCTGGTCGTCGGCGGCACGCTGTACGTGCCCGGTCCGGCGGCGGGCGGGGTGGCGGCGATCTACACCGCGACCGGCACGCCGGGGTGGACCTTCCACGACTCCGGCCCGGGCAAGGACGTCTGGAACCTCGCCGCTGACGGCTCCCGCCTCTTCGCCGGGCACGACGACGTCCTGCACGCGCTCCCGCTGACCTGAGAGCGCGGGCCTGAACCGCCGGCCTGAAACCGCTGGGCCGGGAGCGCCCCGGGCGGCAGGATGTGCTGGTGCAGGTACACCCGATCTCCCCCGACAAGCTGGCCGAGCTGCTCGCCGACCGGATCAGCGAGCTGCCCGGCGCCGGCGAGCGGTGGCTGCGGGTCGCCGTGGACGGCGCCGCGGCCGCCCGGCCCGGGCTGCTCGCCGACGCCCTGGTGGAGCCGCTGCGACTGCGCGGCCGCCCGGCGCTGCGGGTGTCGGCGGCGGACTTCCTTCGCCCGGCCTCGATCCGGCTGGAGTACGGCCACCGGGACGCGGACGCCTTCCACGACCTCTGGCTGGACGACGGCGCCCTGCTGCGCGAGGTGCTGGACCCGCTGGAGCCGGGCGGCACCGGCCGGGTGCTGCCCTCGCTGCGCGACCCGGCCACCGACCGCTCGACCCGCGCCCCGTACGTCCAACTCCCGCCCGGCGGCGTGCTGTTGCTGGACGGCGCCCTGCTGCTCGGCCGCTGGCTGCCGCTCGAACTGAGCGTCCACCTGGCGCTCACCCCGGCCGCGCTGGCCCGCCGCACTCCGGCGGACGAGCAGTGGACGCTGCCCGCCTTCGCCCGCTACGAGGCGGAGACCGGGCCGACCGAGGCCGCCGACCTCACCGTACGGGTGGACGACCCGCGGCACCCCGCCCTGGTCGAACGGACCTAGCGGACCTGGCGGACGTGGCGGGCGCGCCGGATGTTGCGGACGTTGCGGCCGGGGCGGCCGGGGCGGCCGGGGCCGGCCCGCGCTGGCAGTACGGGCACCAGAACACCGCCCGGTCCCGCGGGGCCTCGCCCTGGCGTCCGGTCAGCACGGGCGTGACGCAGCGCGGGCAGGGGCGGCCCGCCCGGCCGTAGACCCAGTGCCGGTAGCCGGGCCGGGTGTCGCCGGTGGTGATGTGGCCGGGGCGCAGCTTGTTGGCCTCCAGCATCTGCCGGGCCCGCTCCACCAGCCGGTCGGGGTGCGGCACTTGTCCGACCTCGGTCCACGGGGTGACCCCGGCGACGAAGCACAGTTCGTTGGCGTACACGTTGCCGATCCCGGCCAGGTTGCGCTGGTCGAGCAGGGCTTCGACGAGCGGCCGGGCGGGGCGGGCGAGGATGCGGCGGACGGCCTCGACCGGGTCCCAGTCCGGGCCGAGCAGGTCGGGGCCGAGGTGGCCGACGGCCCGCCGTTCGTCAGTGGTGCGCAGCAGTTCGACGACGGGCAGCCGGTAGCCGACGGCGGTGCCGTGCTCGGTGCCGAGGACGGCGCGGATCTGGAAGGCGGGGCCGCCGGTCCAGCGCTCGCCGGGGCGGTAGACCTCCCAGTGGCCGTCCATCCGCAGGTGGGTGTGCAGGGTGAGCCCGCCTTCGATGCGGGTGAGCAGGTGCTTGCCGCGCGGGCGGACCTCCAGGACCCGGCGCCCGGCGAGCGCGGCGGTGGCGTGCGCGGGCACCCGCAGCTCGGCGCTGGTCAGCTGCTGACCGGCGAGGGCCTCGTGCAGCCGGGCCGCCACGCGGTAGATGGAGTCACCTTCTGGCATGTCTCCATTCTGGTCCGCGCGGCGGCCCGGTGCGGCACCGGCCCCTCGCCGCTACGCGCCTCGACTACGGGGCCTCGACCTGGCCTTCCCGCACCACGACCACGGGGCAGGGCGCGTGCTCGGTGACGTGGCGGCTGACCGAGCCGAGTAGCACGCCGGAGAAGCCGCCGAGTCCGCGGCTGCCGACGACCAGCAGCGCGGCGCCCTTGGCGGCCTGCAGCAGGGCGCCGGCCGCGTTGCCGGGCAGCACGCTCTCGGCGATCGGCACCCCCGGGTCCGTGCCGACGGCCTTGGCGACGCTCTCGGCCAGGGTCTGGCCGGCCAGCTCCTCGGGGTTGAGGGACTCCCCGGTGGGGACGGCCGTCCCGCCCCAGCCGTAGAAGGCGGGGTACTCCCAGGCGGTGACGGCGTCGACCGTCCCGCCGACGGCCTTGGCGTAGTCGACCGCCCAGCGCAGCGCCTGCTCCGAGGCGGGCGAGCCGTCGACGCCGACGACGATCCGGGTGTGGGCACTCATGCGGTTGCTCCTTCGGTCACTCCTGCTCGGCACCAATCATCCGAACATAGATCAAATCGGGCATGCACCCGGTAGTTGCCACGCCGCACCCGGCGTTCCGCATTCAATTCGGGTGCCGCCGACCGGCTCCGCCCGCGAGAATGCCCCCATGCCGAGCAAACCGCGCCGCCGCGCCGGCGGCTTCGCCGAGGTCATCGCCGAGGTCGCCGCCACCCTGCCGCCCGCCGACGGAAGCGCCGGACCGTACCGCCTGACCCCCGTGGCGGCCGGCGGCTTCCAGGACGCCCTGGGCTGCTACTGGCGGCTGGCCCGCGGCCCGCTGGACCGGCGGCTGGCCAAGCGGCTGGCGGCCGGCGCCGACGAGATGACGCTGGGCGGCTGGGACGGCTGGCACGAGGACTTCCCGGAGGCACTGGTCCCGGTGCTGCTGACCCCCGAGGAGCGTCCGGCCGCCTGGCTCGAGGCGCTCGCCGAGGACCACCACGCGTACGAGTTCCGTGCCGCCGACGGCCGGACGCTCCTCTACCTCCACGTCTGCTGCTGACCGGCCTCCTGCTCCGGCCCGCGGCCGACCTCGATCGACCTCGGCCGCTCCACTCCTGTTCAACTGCGGTAGGCAGCCCATGAGTTGGACATCCGCTGGACCTGCCCCGGGGTGAACTGGGTCATGCAGGAGTCGTAGCTGTAGTCCATGAAGTTGTGGATCGGGTCGAGCCCGCCGCCCGGGCAGGTGTGCCGGCCCTCGGGGCAGCCGTAGGCGGCGCTGCGCTCGGGCGGGGTGTCGTCCACGTAGTCGCCCGGGGGCAGGCAGCCGCCCTGGAAGGTGTGGAAGAGGCCGAGCCAGTGGCCGGTCTCGTGGGTGGCGGTGTTGCCCTCGTTGTAGTGGGTGGCGGGGCCGCCGGGCAGCGAGTCGTCCAGGACCACCACGCCGTCGTCGACCGGGTTCGAGCGGTAGACGTCGGGGAAGGTCGACCAGCCGAGCAGGGACTGGCCGAGGTGGGCGGTGTAGAGGTTGAGGGTGCCCGCGCCGCCCTTGCGCAGGGCACTCTTCATCGACCGCTCGGCGGCGGAGCCGGGGGTCATGCCGGAGTACCAGCCGGCGTTGTCGGTGTAGTCGGTGCCGGCCAGGTCGAAGTGGAACTGAGTGGGGGCGTTGCCCTCGCCCTGGCCGCCGTAGGAGGCGTTGAGGTGGTCGATCTGGGCGGCCACCGCACCCTCGCCCAGCCGGCCGGCGTCCCCGGAGTGGATCACGTGGACGTACACCGGAATGGTGGTCGGTTCGGCGGCCAGCGGGACGTGGGCGGGGCCGAGCGCGGCGAGCCGGTGCTCCAGGTCCGCCTGCATCGCCCGGGCCCGGTCGGCGCTCACGGCGTTCGGGTCCCGGCCCGCCTGACTGCCCGCCGGCTTCCGGGCGGCGGGGTCGACACCTGCATCGGCGGCGGTCTCGGCGGCAGTACCGTCGCAGACAGCCGCCACCGTACGGTGCGGGGCCGGGGCGGCGAACTGGCTCAGACCGGCCGCGGCGACCAGCGCGGCGGCGCAGGGGAACAGGCGGGGGGCACGCGAGCGCACCCGGGCAGTACGGCGCATCAGCGCTCCTGACGGGGAGATGACCAGGGAGGGGGCGGGGGGAGATGACGGGGCATCGGCCGCGCCTCGGGCCCGTCCACCGGCGACCGGCGCCCGGCGCGGACCCGCCCGACACTACGACGCCGAGAAGTCGATCTCCCGCAGGGCGCGCGCGGCACCCCGGTCGAGTACCACGGCCGACGCACAGCCGACCGGCGGCCGCCCCACCCCGAGCAGCAGCCCGCGCAACCGGGCGGCCGCGCCCCGGTGCCGGGCGAAGGCGTAGCGCGAGACCCACCGGCCGCGCCGCCGCTGACCCGCCCAGGCCTCCCGCGGGTCCACGTCGAGCAGCAGCAGGTGCACCCGGCGCCCCTGCCGGGCGGCGGCCCGCACCAGCCAGGACCGGACGAAGGGCAGCGTGCCGCAGTCGTGCACGGCCAGCGGCCCGCCCTCCAGCACCGCCCGGCGCAGCCGCCGGTAGTGCGCGAGCCGGGCCAGCGGACGGTACAGCGCGTACGGGAGGCGGCCGGGCAGCCGGGACGCGTACTCCTCGCGGACCAGCTGGGAATCCACCAGCGGGGCGCGGACACTGCGGCGCATCAGGGTGCTCTTCCCACTGCCGGGCAGCCCGGTGACGACCAACAAGTCACCGGCGGGATACCGCAGCACGGCCGGCCCGGAGCCGCGCAGCTCGTGCACACCGGCGCGGACGATCCGATCCGCGCCCGTCCGGCAATCGGCAGCGCGGCCCTCGACACCACGGCCTTCGACACCACGGTCCTTGGCAGCACGGGGCGGCGACACCCGTGGCGCCGCCGCCCGCGGTATTCGTGTCCCCGTCACCGACCCTCCGCCCGCCGCTTCCACTCGCGTTCCCTGCCACGAGCATGGCGTATGACCAAGAACGAGTAAAGACCCGTGGTCAGGGCAGGTGCGAAGGCCTCGGCGGAGGCCCTGCGGCGGCCAGGCCCCGTCCGGCCGATCCTGCCCGACAGGGCCCGGCCAGTGAGCCGGTTCGGATATGCGTGAGCTGTAGCGGCAGATCCGATCGATGATCCGGTCGGCGGTCATGGTCCACTTGAACGGCTCGGCGTTCTCGTTCCAGACCTTGATCCGGCTTTCGAGACTGGCCTGGAGGCCGTCCAGCGAACAGTGCACCCCGCGTTCGAGGCAACGCCGCTGCAGTTCGGCGAACCACCACTCGACCTGGTTGATCCACGACGAGTACGTCGGGGTGGAATGCGGTCGGAAGCGGGGGTGTGCCAGCAGCCGGCGGTGCACCACCGGGGCCTTGTGGGCGGCGAGGTTGTCCCAGATCACGTGGACCGCCAGACCGGGATCGGTCCGGCGGTCGATCTCGTCGAGGAAGTCCCGGACGTCCACGGCCCGGTGCTGGGCGGACACCTTCCCGATCAATTTCCCGGTCGCGATGTCCAGGGCCGCGAGGAGCCGCCCTCGGCCAGCAACCAGAAAGTGCCGCCGCGCACCTGGAGCGGCAGCGTGGCCCCGTTGTCCGGTCCGTGGGCAGGCAGATGCCGGACAGGCCGATGATCGGAGAGCCGGTGGTGTCGCTGGCGGCGGCCGAGTCGGGGTCGGTCGCGGACAACTCGTCGAGGACCTGCATGACCTTGGCGATCAGCGGCTGCCCCCAGTGCTCGCCGGAATCCGGGATGGTGTTGGTGAGGTGGATGACCGGCAGGAAGTCGATCGTCAGGTCGAGGGCCCGGAGGACCTGGCCGTCCGAGCGGACCCAGTAGCGGGCCTTGTGTATCGGCAGGTTGTGGATGTCGTGCTGCGCCTTGAGGTCGTCGAGCAGCCATTCGGCGTCGGTGAGGTAGCAGGTGACGGCGGACGGGCGGCCCGGGGCCCACGGTTAGGTGCGCACGATCGTCCCGGCCACCGGGTCGACCGCGTCCCCGCCGATCAGGACCGGCTCCCCGTCCGATCCGCGACCGGCTCCCGCGCCGGGGACCCGTCCTTCGACCGGCCCGACCCGCTCGCAGCGCCGGGCGGCCCTTGAACGGCTCCCACGCAGCCCTGCTCTTACCGCTGGAACTCGCACCCTGCGGCGAAGGCGGTCTCATCCAGCTCTGCCTGACGCCGCAGCCCCAGCTTGGCCCACTCGGCTGCGCAGAGGGCCTGGGACCGCTCGTAACCTCGACCCTCGATCCGGATCTGTGCGCCCTTCCCGGCGTCGATGGAGCGTTGCTGCTTGGCCTCGAAGTCCGCTGCCCATGACGCGCTCGCGTTCGGATTCGGCCTGCTCTGGGTGTCCCCCGAAGCAGCGATCCCGGCCACCGCGCCAGCAACGGCCACGGCCCCCACGAGCTCCACGGCGATCAGCCGCACCCCCGTCAGCTTCATGGTTCGCCAACATACCATCGGTTTCCCGCAGGTAGCTGGACGGGTTCTTGCAAGATCGGCTGGATTCAATTCCCCACGACGTCCGTTGCGACTGCCCTACCGCCGCATCTGCCTGGGTTCAGCCTCGCTGGCTCAGCCGACCTTCCAGAGGGCCAGGCTGTAGTCGAAGTTTCCGACCAGGAACCTGCTGTCGGGGCTGAAGACGAGGGGCCACGGCATGAAGGGTTTGGGGTCGAGGGCCTTCGCCTGATCGAACCCGCGGACGGGGTTCCAGGTAGCCGTGGACCAGATCCGGATCCCCCCGTCCTGCTCGGCAGCAGCCAGCGAGCCGCCGTCCGGGCTAAACGCCAGGGCGCAGACCGGGTTCGGGGGAAAGGGCAACGTCTCGATCACCTCACGGGTGGCGACGTTCCACACCTTCACCTCGCCCCGGGAGGCCGTGGCGAGGACCTTGCCGTCCGGACTGACCGCGAGACCGATCACACCGTCCCCGGCATTTTCCACCGTTGCGGTGAGCGTGCCGCTGCGGACATCCCAGAATCGCAGCAGATTTTGGAAGGTCGACGCGATGATGGTGCGGCCGTCCTGGGCGAACGCCATGCGCAGCACATCCCCGTCGGCGTTACTCACCATGGGCCGCTTTACCGGGCTGTTGACGAGGGTGGCGGCCAAGGAGCGACTCTGGACGTCCCACAGGGTGATCACGCTGTTGGCGCTGTACGCCAGGATCTTGCCGTCCGGGCTGTACGCGAGATTCGCGTACCCGGCCTTCTTCTGGTTCTTGTCGCCCTGGAGGGTGCCCGCCACCTTCCGGGACGCCATGTCCCATAGCGTGATCGTCGCGAAGTCGTCGACGCCGGCGAGCAGCGAGCCATCCGGACTGAACTTCACGGCGAAGGTGAGGTTGTCGTCGACACCTGGCACGGCGGTGCTGCCAAGGTTGGTCGCGACATCCAGGCCGGGGCTGTTCCACAGCATCACGAAGCTGTCCCTATCGCCTACCGCGAGGAGCTTGTTGTCCGGACTGAAGTCCAGGGCAGTCAGCCTGGTGTGCTGTTTGGAAGAAACGTTGTACGTGGGATCCAACGGGGTGTTGGGCGGCGTCGGGGTTGCCGAGAGAGTGGAGGACGGGCTCGGACTCGCCGGAACCGACGGTGACGTGCTCGGCAAGGTTGTCGGCGGCGGGAGCGTCCCTGAACTGCCCGCGGTCGGGGTGCCCGAGGTCTGGCTCAGTGCGAGCGGCACCGCAGCCGCGGCGACGGCACCTGCGCCGAGTACGCCGAACAGGAGCGTTCGCCGGCTCGGGCGCCGACGCGGCGCCGGCTCGCCTGTTCCCTTATCCGCCGGGGAATCCTCCGCAGCGGGCGGCGGAACGGGGCGTTCCGGCCCCGCCGGCGCAGGGAACGCGGTTATGGTCGACAGCTCCTCGTTCGCCGCACGCCCCGTCAGGACAACAGTCCCACTGTCGGACGCCACCAACCGTACTTCGCCCTCTGGCAGTTCGAGGATGTGTGCAATGGCGTCGTGCTGTCCGTCGATCAGGGCGTGCACGGCGGCGGGCCACGGCCGTACGGACGGAGCCAGTGGTCCAAGGGCACTCGCGATCATTGCGGGTGTGGGCCGCACCGCCTGATTCTTGGACAGGCACAGGGCGACGAGCCCCCGCAGTTCCTTCGGGACTGCGGATAGGTCGGGTACGGCATGGACGACCTTGTAGAGCGTCTGCGGCGCGGATGTACCGGCGAACGGGCTGCGCCCGGTACATGCCTGAACGAGCACCGCGCCGAGCGAGAACACGTCGCTGGACGAGGTGAGTTCACGCCCCTCGGCTTGCTCCGGGGACATGAAAGCGGGGGAACCGACAAGCCAGCCCGTGTGGGTGATCTCGGTGCCGCCCTCGCTGTCCGTGGCCCGGGCGATCCCGAAGTCGATGACTCGGGGCCCGTCGGCGGCGAGCAGAACGTTGGACGGCTTGAGGTCGCGGTGGATGAGCCCAGCCCGATGAATCCCGCCGAGCGCGGCAGCCAGTCCGGCAGCCAGGCGCACGACCGCCTCTGTCGGCAACGGGCCCGTCGTCTCGACGACATCGGCCAGGGACGGGCCGGGGACGAAGACCGACGCCAGCCACGGCAGCGACGCATCTGCATCCGCATCGATCACGGCCGCCGTGTACGCGCCGGACACCCGCCGGGAGGCTTCCACTTCGCGGCGGAAGCGCGTACGGAATCCGTCGTCCTCCACGAACTGTGAGCGGACGACCTTTACCGCGACCAACCGCCCGTCCGGCGCAACACCCAGCAGCACCCGCCCCATGCCGCCTCGCCCCAACTCCGCGACCAGCCGGTACGAACCGATCGTGAGCTGGTCCGCCTCCCCCAACGGCTCCATCGACCTCCTCCGATGCCTAGGCTCCTCGGCCGCAACTCTGGCCATTCGCAATCCTGTTACCCATGTTGGCGCGAGCATCTCACACCCCGGCGAGGCTGCGCAGGCTCGTAACCCGAAGTTCCAGCGCGAGCCTGCACGCCGTGCGGCCCCAGTCGTTGGCGCCCATGTTCGCGCTGCGGCCTTCGAGAACGTACAGGTGGTCGTCGTAGCCGAGCGCGACGCCGACCACGCCGGCGCGTTGGGCAGGAGATCGTCGACGATCCGATCGACCGGGTCAAGCACAAGTGGTCCTCCGTAGGCCGAATCCCCGCGCTCTACGCCGCAACGGCCTGAACGAGCACGCGTGGGGCGGCCGGTCGGCCGCGTTGTCCAGTGCTCTGACGGCATGCGTTCACCGGGCGGGGGCCGAGCCGGGCGGGGGCTACGGGTCGGACCGGTCCTACTGCAGCACGGCCAGAACCGCGCCCCACTGGGCGGTCGTGGCTCCGGAGAGGGAGCAGGGGCCCGGCGTCCGCACGAGCTGGTAACCGGTCGTCAGCCAGTAGGACGACAGCTTCACCGTCGGCAGGTCAGCCCAGCCGGGCTCGAACAGCGGGCCGGTGCCGCTGTTCGAACCCACGGCGCCGACGAGGAGCTGGCCCGCCCGGCAGGTGGGGCCGGTGATGCCGAAACTGGTGCCCCCGGACTCCCCGAGGCCGGTCGCCCGAGCGGCCACGGAGTGGATGTCGCGGTATTCGTCGACGACCACGTGGTACTTACTGGCGGTGACGTAGGTGACCGCCAGGTGGTCGGCGGTCGAGAGGGCGGCCACGTCGAACGCGGCGAGGATGGCCACGCGGTGGTGGCGGGTGTCGAACACGTCCGCGACCAGCTGGTAGCGGCTGCCGCGGCTGTCCGTGACGGTCAGTGGGGCCGGGCAGGTGGACGTCAGCATGAGCGACACGACGAGTGCGTCGCCCGCGGCCACGTTCTGGGTGATCGGGACCGTGGCGCTCGTGCCGGTCAGGATGTGAGCCTCCGCGCCGGGGCGGCCGACCCAGGCCGGTGTGCCCGGTGACTGGCCGGCCGGTGCGGGGTCGGCGGCGTCCAGGGCCCGCTGACCGTGGGCCGCGAGCGGCTGCTGGACGCCGTCGTCACTGATCGCGTCCTGGCACTGCTGCGCTGCGCTCACCTCCCGCTGGGCGGAGGCGGGGCTGCCGACGACGTAGCCGGTGACGGCGCCTATGACGATGCCCGCCAGCAGGGCGGCTCCGTGGGACGCCACCCCACCGCGCCGCCCGAACCACCTCCGTCCCGGCACGGGCGCGGGCCGGGGCGAGCCGGTCGCGCCGAGCGCCTCGGCGGGTCCGGCGGGCTGCTCGACCGGGTGGTCCGCCTCGTGGGCGGCGTCGGACGGGAGGCGGCCGGGCCCTCTCGCCGGGTTCGCCGCTGCGGCCCAGGCCCGGCGCCACTCCGCCTCGTCGCCGCCGCAGGCCTTGACGAACTCGCGCACCACGGGCCAGGTGGGTAACCGCCGGCCGGCTAGCGCTTCGTGCAGGGCGGAGTGCGACACGATTCCCGACGTCCTGGACATCGTCCGGAACGACGGATTGCCGGCGAGGGCCCGCAGTTGTCTCAAGCGGTCGAGGAACTCGGCAACCTCGTCCTCCTGGCCCATCACGCCCTCCCGTCTGCCCCCGGTGACAGGTGGGACGGGCCTTGCCCGTCCACGCCTGTCCAGACATGTCAGGTTGTACCGGAAGAACGTGGTCGCGCGCGTGTGAACGAGCAAACTCGTGATCGCCTCCCCGGCCGGGCCCTCGCCTGCGCCGCCGCGCCGACCGTGGGGAGCCCCCGGGCGTCCGGGTCTGTCGTCCGGTGTCCGCTGTACGGCGCCGGGGCTTTCGGACGGGCCGTCGGTGCGGATGAATGAGCGCCGGCGGGCCGAACCCGGGCGAGCGGGCAAACGCCGACGGGCTCCGTCTCCACCCCCAGCTACCAAGGGAGAGAACCTTGCACGCGAAGAAGATCCTCGTCGCGCTCACCATCGCCGGCGCGACGGTGCTCGGTGCGGCAGGCACCGCGTCCGCGTCCTCCAGCGGCTCGGACAGCGCCAGCAGCAGCCACGGCTCGTGGTACCAGGTCTACGCGAACAACAACGTCGTCGGCTGGCACGTCAACATCGGTGACACCGACGAGGAGTTCTACATCACCGCCCAGGACGTCTGCGGCAACTACTACTCCTTCAACTGGAACGACAAGTACCAGTCCGGGTACAACAACGCGTGGTGGACCTTCCCGTGCACCCTCTCGTGGGCGCACCTGTACCCGACCGACAACGGCAGCCAGGACGGCCGGACGGTCTCCCGGTAGTCCACCGACATCCGCGGGTGACCCACGACTTCGTCCGGATCGGCGACACGGACGAAGTCGTGGCGCTGGACCTGCTCCGACGGCCCGCCGGGGTCTCCGGCGGGCCGTCAGTGAACCGGCGGCAACGTCGCTGCGGCCCAGGACACCGCGCTCACGCCCCGGACCGCGGCCGCTTCCCGGCAGTCGGCACGCACGGCGACCCATGAGGCGCCGAACCGACTCCGAACCGACTCCGAACCGGCTCGCTAGCCGAGCTGCGGGGCCACCTGTGCGGCGACCAGCTCCAGGTGGTCGAGGTCACTCAGGTCGAGCACCTGGAGGTAGGCCCGCTCACTGCCGACCGCCGCGTACCGGCCGAGCTTCTCCACCACCTCGCCCGGGGTGCCGGCCAGGCCGTTCTCCTTGAGCTCGGCCACGTCGCGGCCGATCACGGCGGCCCGACGGGCCACCTCGGCGTCGTCCCGGCCGACGCAGAGCACCAGGGCGTTGGAGTACACCAGGTCGTCGGCCGAGCGTCCGGCCTGCTCGACGGCGGCCCGGACCCGGCCGAACTGGGCGGCGGTGTCGTCCAGCGAGGCGAACGGCAGGTTGAACTCGTCGGCGAAGCGGGCGGCCAGCGCCGGGGTGCGCTTCGGCCCCGAGCCGCCGACCAGCACCGGGATGCGCTCCTGGACGGGCTTGGGCAGCGCGGGCGAGTCGGTGAGGGTGTAGTACTCCCCGGCGAAGTCGAAGGTGTCGCCGAGCTTGGTCCGCCACAGCCCGGTGATGATCTCCAGCTGCTCCTCCAGCCGCCCGAACTTCTCCTTCGGGAACGGGATGCCGTACGCGGCGTGCTCGGCCTCGTACCAGCCGGCGCCGAGGCCGAACTCGACCCGGCCACCGCTCATCGCGTCGACCTGGGCGACCTGGATCGCCGTGACGCCCGGCAGCCGGAAGGTGGCGGCCGTCATCAGGGTGCCGAGGCGGATGGTGCTGGTGTCGCGGGCCAGGCCGGCCAGCGTGATCCAGGCGTCGGTGGGGCCGGGCAGGCCGTCCACGTCGCCCATCTTGAGGTAGTGGTCGGAGCGGAAGAAGGCGCTGAACACACCGAGCTCCTCGGTCGTGCGGGCGACCTTGAGGAGGGTGTCGTAGCTCGCGCCCTGCTGGGGCTCGGTGAAGATGCGGAGGTCCATGCGGGCCATTCTGGTACGGACCACCCGTTCGGGAACACAGGGAACCGGCCATGCCACGGAACGTTCCGAAGGTGGCCAAGGTCTCAGCACGGAACCGTCACAGCCCGGCTCGCCACCACAGCGGTTCGCCTACCGTGGACGGATGTTCGCGACCCCCGACGAGTCCTTCCGGCGCTCCCCCGACGAGCCGGCCGGCTGCCCGCTGCCCGGCATCGTGGCCGCCTTCACGCCCCGGCTGGCCGAGTTCGCCTTCGAGCCCGGTTTCGTCGCGGCCGTCGACCAGCACGCGGCGATGCTGCGCGAGCTGCTGTACGCACAGGGCGCGGAGCTCGCGCCCCAGCCGCTGGACCGTGAGGAACTGTCGGACTACGCGCTCGGCTTCCTGGACGCGCTCACCGAGATCGGCTGGCGAGAGCCGGTCGGCTACGACTACGCCGTGACCAGGCTGACGGCGATCTGCTGGCTGGTGCGTGACCAGGGTCTGCTGGAGGCCTGATCCGAGGAAGCGGGAGGGGTGGACCCGGTCCACCGATCGCGCATCGCGGCATCGCGGCATCGCGGCATCGCGGGAAAACTATGCAGACCGGTCTACTGGTGGCGAAGCTAATAGGTAGACCGGTCTACAGGCTTCTCTGAGCCTGTAGACCGGTCTACCTATCTTGTGTGGAGCCCAATGGATATGTAGACCGGTCTAGAGATCTCCCATCAGGCCAGGTGGACCAGGTAGGCCCGAGACGCCGGGCGTACCAGGCCTACCTGGTGCACCGGTAAACCAGCCAGACCCCGTAGACCGATCTACCGATTCTCGCCCGGGTCGATCCCCGGCACCGGCGGGTTGCCCGGGCCTGTCTGGGTGGTCGGGCGGATCGGCTGGTTGGCCAGCGCGTCCGAGCGGCCGGCCTGGTAGGCGGTGCCGCGCAGTCGGGCGGTCTCCTGCTCCGCGCTGTCCAGCCACCGCTCCCAGCGCTGGCGCATCGGCATGATCAGACCGCCGCCGACGCCGACCACCAGCACCCCGGTGACGGTGGCCAGCGCCGCGATCAGCACCGGCCCGGTGATCGCGGTCGCGATCCCGGCCTGGCCGAGCGCCGCGATCACCCCGAGCGCCACGATGAACGCCCAGGCCACGGTGGAGACGGTGCGCCCGTACGAGGCGCCGGACAGCGCGTTCCCGACGATGTCGCGCACGCCGTTGGCGATGGCCATCGCCACCACCACGATCGCGACCGCGACGATGCCCCTGGGCAGCCAGGCGACGATGCTGTGGATCATCACGCTGATCGGGTTCGGCCCGAAGACGCCGAAGGCCAGCTGGAGCGCCATCAGCAGGACCGCGTAGTAGACGATCTTGCAGATGATGCCGGTCATGTCGTACTTGGAGCCGCTCAGGTACCGGGCCATCCCGGCCCGCTCGGCGACCTTCTCGGAACCGACGCGGCGCAGCACGCGGTCCAGGATCCGGGCGATCGCCTTGGCCACGAACCAGCCGATGGCGAGGATCACCAGGAAGGCGATGAACTGCGGGACGACCTTGGCGATCTTGCCCCAGGCCTGGGTGAAACCCGACCCGAAGTCGACGGAGAGTGCGAGCTGCTGAGCCACGGAGTCCTCCACTCGATGACACGGCGCCACGAGCGGCGCAGGCGACCCCCCACCCTTCGTGGATAGCAGCACCCCACCCCGACCGCGCGCGCCGGATTGTCCGGGATGGTTCCGTCGGGTGAACGGTCCCGCCGTCCGCACGCGTACAGTGGCGGTCCGGGCCGACGGGGGCGGGGGCCACGGACTGCGGATCGACGGTGACAGGGCGGGACGGAGCTGGACTGTGCTGGACGGTGCGAAGGTGAACGGTGGCGGTGCGGGCCCGGGTGCCACCGCGGGCGAAGGTACGGGCGCGGGCACGGGTACGGGCCCGGGTGCCGGTGCGGCCGCGCACCGGGCGCTGCGCTGGCAGGTGCGGCCCCCGGTGGCCCGGGCGGCCGTCCTGGTCCTGCACGGCGGTGAGGAGCACAACCTCGCCCGGCCCCGCCGGTTCAACCTCCCGCTGCTGCGGATGCACGGCTTCCTGCGCGGCCTGGCCCGGGAGACCGCGGGCCAGGACGTCGCCATCGCCACCGTCCGCTACCGCCACCGGGGCTGGAACGGTGCCCGCGCCGACGCCGCCCGGGACGCGTCCGCCGCACTCGACGAACTGACGGCCGCGCTCGGCCCGGTGCCAACCGTCCTGGTCGGCCACTCCATGGGCGGCCGCGCCGCGCTGCGGGCCGGCGGGCACCCGGCCGTCACCGGCCTGGTCGCCCTCGCCCCCTGGTGCCCGGCCGCCGACCCCTGCGAGCAGCTCGCTGACCGCGATGTCCTGCTGCTTCACGGCGACCGCGACACCGTCACCCTGCCCGCCGACACCCACGCCTTCGCCGCCCGCAGCCGCGCCGCCGGCGCCCGCGTCTGCGGCTACACCGTCACCGGCAGCGGCCACGCCATGCTCCAGCGCATCCCCGACTGGCACCGCGCCACCACCCGCCTCACCACCGGCCTCCTCGGCTTCCGCCCCCTCCCCGCCGAGACCGCCTCCGCCCTGGCCCTCCCGCCCGCCTCCCCCGAGGCCCTCACCCTCCCGCTCCCCCGCCAGCCCCGCACCGCCACCCCCTGACCCCGGCGCCCCACGCCTTACCGCCGGGGCCGCCCTCGGCCCAGAGGGTGAGACCGGCCTCGGTAATGGTGAGCTCGCGTATTCAACTCGGGCAGTCTGGTCCCGCATCTCCGGGACGACGGCCTTGATGCCGCGTTTGCACAGGTAGGCGCGCTTGGCACGGTTGGCGCAGGACGAGTAGGCCTCATAGGCGTTGAGGGCCGGGAGTTGGATGAGCTCTGACAGGGGCCGAGCGAGACGCCGTGCTGGTCGCAGCGACCAACGAGTGGCCATGACCAGCAGGGCCTCGACAACCCCTACTGGTTGGCCGGCCGTGGTTCACCGGAGTATCGGTCCAAGCCCGCCTTCGAGCGCCGTTGTTGCTCGAACCAGTGCACGTAGCACGGTGAGGCGTCGCGAAGATCGATGCTGAGTGGGTACGGGTCGAACTCGTCCAGGAACAGCTTGCGGAGGAATTCGACCATGCCGCAGGGGAACAGGGTGAAGTCGTCGCGGGTGTGGCGGCCACAGACCGGGACAGGCCAACGCTCTGGGTCAGGGTCGGCCATAGGCCGCCGCGGCGACGAACTGCGCAACGGCCCCCTGCCGGACGCGTCGATCGACTGGCTCAGGACCGACTTCTTCAGGACCGAGCTCGAACTCGGCCGCTGTCTCAGGCTTCCCGTGGAGGGCCCCTGCGCGTGCGACCTCTACCTGACCTGCGCGACGTTCGCCACCACGCCCGGGTACGCGCCACGACTGCGGGCGCGACGCGAAGTTGAGCAAGCCCTCGCCCGCGACGCCGCCGAGCGCGGCTGGGACCGCGCGGTCGAACGCCACCGCTGCACCGGCGACCGTATCGACAGACTCCTGGTCGACCTCGGACAGCCCAGCAGCACCGAAGCGGAGGCCGGACACCCCGGTGCTCGGTCACACCACCAAGCCGCTACCGGAGTGGTCCCCGCTCGTCGATGAACACGGTGGACTCCGACGAGAAGGCATCGGCGGTCACGGGGCCGTAGGCGACATTGAAGGTATCCAGCCAGTACGACCAGTCCTGCGTCCCCGCCGCACTGCTGAAACGGTAGTTGAGCTGCCAACGGACCCACTGTCCGGGGACAAGACGCACAGCCGGGGGACGCCGCGGCCGAGCCGGTACGGCGAACAGCGGCTGCACTCGGGGAAGGACCCGCAACCGTCCGTCGGCCTCGCGAAGCTGGACGTCGACCTTGCCCAGTTCCTCCTGGCCGCCACTGGGTTCGAAGCCGTCACGCTCATGCATGCGGACCACGTGCGCCAACGAGGACGGCGCGTTCGGGATGGTGAAGCCGACCGGGGCCGCGTTCCTGCGAGCCGCGGCCTCTCCTCCCCGGGACCGCTTCGTCCAGGACGTCCGTATCCACTGGACGGTGATCTCCACGGTCTCCACCCCTGCCACTCCATCGAAGGTCTCACTTTACGTGGGCACCATCCGGCGCGGCCCGGGACGGGCCCGCCCGGTCGGTCGGTCGATCGGTCAGAGGAGGAAGCCGCCGGAGACCTCGATGCGCTGGGCGGTCATCCAGCTCAGGCCCTCCGACGCCAGTGTGGCGATGGCGTCGCCGATCTCCTCGGGTTCGCCGACGCGGCCGAGCGCGGTCTGTCCGGCCAGCCCCTGGCGCATTCCGGCGTCATCCCGCATGGCACCGCCGTTGAAGTCGGTGGCGGTCGGCCCCGGGGCGATGGAGTTGACCCGGATACCTCGGGGGCCGAGCTCTGCGGCCAGGGTGCGGCTCAGCGCTTCGACGGCGGCCTTCGAGGCGGAGTAGACCGAGGTCGCCGGACTGGTCCGGCGGGTCAACGACGACGAGACGTTGATGACCTGGGCGCCCTGCGCCAGCAGCGGCACGAGCGACTGGATGAGGAAGAACGTGCCCCGCACGTTCGTGCCGAACACCGTGTCGAAGTCGTCGGCCGTGACAGCTTCCAGCGGACCGAAAACGCCGACCCCCGCGTTGTTGACCACGATGTCGAGCCGCGAGGCCCCCCAGCGCTCGAGCAGTGCGCTCAGCTCGGAAGTGAGGGCTCCGAAGGAGGAGATGTCGCTGATGTCGAGACGTACGACAGCGGCGGTCCCACCCGCGGCGTGCACGTGCCGCGCGGTCTCCTCGGCCCCGGCCGCATCACCGCGATGAGTGACCGCGACCCGCACCCCGCGCGCCGCCAGCGCGAGGGCCGTACTCCGGCCCAGGCCGCGGTTCGCACCGGTCACCAGAGCGATCCTGTCGGCTGTCATCAGCTGCTCCCTCATCGCACGGCGCCGAAGCGGCGTCGGGCACCGTCATCAGATGCGAGTCGGACGACTCGCCTTTCTGTGGCAGCGTAGGCACGCCGAAAGAGGCGAGTCAAGTGACTCGCCTCGGGTCTGGGGCATACTGCACGCATGGCAGCAGAGCTCTCCGCACACCACCGCCGTCTCGCCCAGCAGAAGCGTGCGGCGATCATCTCCGCAGCCACGGACCTCTTCCTGAGCGGCGGCTACGACGGAACCTCCCTCGCCCGCATCGCCGAAGGGGCGGCCGTCTCGAAGTCCACCCTGTTCAAGCAGTTCCCCACCAAGGCAGCCCTCTTCGAGGCCATCGTCACCGAGTCCTGGCAGCGTGACACCGCGGACACCGTCGCGCGCCCCCAGGCCGGAGACCTGCGCTCCGGCCTGACCTCCATCGGCCACCGCTACGCCGACCTGATCAGCCGGCCCGGCATGACGGCCCTGTTCCGCATCGTCATCGCCGAGCTGCCCCGCTTCCCCGAACTGGGGCAGATGCAGTTCCGGCTCGGCAAGCTGCCCTACTTCACCTCGGTCCAGCGCTACTTGGAGTCGGAGCACGAGGCCGGCAACGCCGACGTCCCGGACGCCGAGAGCGCCGCCAACCAGTTCCTCGGGATGATCGCCAACTACGTCCTGTGGCCCCGCATGCTGCTGACCGACTGGGACCCCTCGGCCTCCGACGTCCGCTACGCCGTCGAGCAGGCGGTGGAGACCACGCTCGCCCGGTACGCCTCCGAGCGGCAGGCCTGATCCACGGGGAACTCGTACGCCGCCGCCCAGCGCCGCAGGGGGTTCACGGAGCCGCGGGCGTGCGGGGCCCCCGTAGCCGTCGTCGAACGATGGCGAGCTCAGGCGAGGGGGGTGAGGTCGCCGTGGGGGGTGGTGAGGTAGGCGGGGAGGTCGGGGTGGCGCTTGAGGAGGGTGGCGAGGTCCTCGGTGCCGGCCATCGGGGGCGGTACGAGGAGGTGGCCGTGCTGCTCGGGTGGGACGAGTCCGCGGACCAGGGACCGCTGGACGGTGCGGTCGTGGCGGGTGGCGCGGCCGGTGCCGCCCTCGGGGTCGCGGGCGAGGGCGCTGACGCCGCCGCGGGCGGAGAGCTGGTCGAGGCCGGGGACGAGGCGCCAGAGCTGCTGGGCCTGGTGGCTCTGGAGGGAGCCGGCCAGGTTGGCCTCCAGGCCGTGGGCGTGGCAGAGGTCGACGAAGTAGCGGACCTCGTCGAGGGTGAGGATGCCGGCCCGGGCGAGGCCGTGGGCGTCGGTGTCGTGGCGGTCGAGGTCGACCAGTTCGGTGCTGCCGGCGGTGGAGACCAGACCGATCCGGGCGACCTTGAGCAGGATGCTGGTGTCGAGCATGATCGCGTCCGCACCGGCCGCGGCGCTCGCCTCGACCATCGCCCGGATCGCCGCGCGGTCGGTGCGGCGGGCCCGGGTCAGGCCGTAACGGTCGTGCGGGAAGGGCTCGGTGACCGCGACGTGGGTGCCGCGGGCGGCGTCCGGGAGGGCACCGGCGGCCTTGAGCGCAGCCTCCTCGGGGAGGCCGGGCAGCCCGAGGGCGTCGGCGTGGTCGGCGAGGTCGAAGGCGCCGGGGGCGTCCGGGGCGCAGGGCTGGTACTCGCGCAGGCCGACCAGGGCGCGGCGGACCTGCGGGAGGGTCTTCCGGGTGTCCCACAGGTCGAGGTCCTGGGCGAACAGCACGGCCATCACCCGGGTCGCCGACAGGCCGTCGGCCCTGCGGACGGTGGCGACGATCTCGCGCAGCACCTCGCCGGCCTGATCCGCCGTCATGCCGTCCAGGCCGACCTTGACGATCCCGCACGGGTGCACCCGGGTGCCCATCGCGAGGGCCACTCCGAGGGCGGCCTGCGCCGCCTTGCCGACCTGCTCGTAGGCCGACTTGGCCAGGGCCAGGCCGTTGTCGGCCCGGCGGAAGAGCAGTTGGTCCTCGCCGATGTTGGTGCTCAGCTGGACGGGCAGTGCCCGGCGGGCGGCGAGCACCGCGTCGGCGATGTCCATGATCCGCCGCGGCTTGATGGTGCCGAGGGCGCTGCGCGGGTCCTCGCTGTCGATGATGCGGGCACCGCCGAGCACCGCCTCGCGTGCCTCCTGCGGTCCGAACACACTGACCAGCAAACGCCGATCCGCTTCCACGGAACCCACCCCTCCGATGGTCTGCCGGGAATCCTCGGGCACGTTAGCGAGGGGTGGGCATGGGGCACCTGTGTCGTTCACTCGTTCGGATGAATCTGTTCCGATCCACCCCGAGCCCGGAGCCCGGAGCCCTCAGCACGCGGGCGGCCGGGGCGGTCACGGCGGTCAGGCCGTCGGCAGGGGCTGGGGAGCCGCGGGGCCGGTGTAGCGGGCGGCCGGGCGGATGATCTTGGGGTCGGCGGCCTGCTCCAGGATGTTGGCACTCCAGCCGATCGCCCGGGCCGCGGCGAACGTGGGGGTGAACATCTCCCTCGGCAGGCCGCAGAGGTGCATCACCACGCCGGCGTAGAACTCGACGTTGGTGTGCAGTTCGCGGCCCGGCTTGAGTTCGGCCAGGATCGCCTCGACCCGGGCCTCCACCTGGACGGCGAGGTCGACGAGTTCACCGCCGAAGGATTCGGCGACGCCGCGCAGCATCCGGGACCGCGGGTCCTCGGTGCGGTAGACGGCGTGGCCGAAGCCCATGATCCGGTCGCCGGCCAGGACGTGCTCGCGGATCCAGCCGTCGATCCGGTCCGGGGTGCCGATGGCGTCCAGGGTGTCCAGGGCCCGGCTGGGCGCGCCGCCGTGCAGGGGCCCGGAGAGCGCGCCGAGCCCGCCGACCAGGCAGGCGACGAGGTCGGCCCCGGTGGAGGCGATCACCCGGGCGGTGAAGGTGGAGGCGTTGAAGCCGTGGTCCACCGTGGAGATCAGGTACTGCTCGATCGCCCGGGCCTCGGCGGGCCCGGGCTCCTCGCCGGTCAGCATGTAGAGGTAGTTGGCGGCGTAGCCGAGGTCGTCGCGCGGTTCCACCGGCTGGCGGCCCTGCTGCAGCCGGTGCAGCGCGGTCAGGACGGTGGGGACCAGTGCGGTGGCGAACAGCGCGTCCTCGATCCGCTGTTCGGGCGCGGTGTCGTAGAGGGGGCGGATGCCGCGGTCGGCGGCGGCGACCGAGAGCGCGGCGCCCAGGGTGGCGAGCGGGCCGCCGTGCGCGGTGCTCGCCGCCAGGGCGGGCAGGAGCGGACGCAGGGCGTCCGGCAGGCGGCGCAGCGGGGTGGTGCGGGCGAGGAAGGCGGCGCGGGCGGGTGCGTCCGGCAGTTCGCCGAGGAGCATCAGGTGCCAGACGTCCTCCAGGGTGCGCTGTTCGGCGAGGTCGATCGCCGAGTACTGGCGGTAGCGGTAGAAGCCCTCCAGGCCGCGGACGTCGCCGAGTTCGGTCTCGGTGACCACGACGCCCTTGAGGCCGCGGGGGACCTCGATCTCGGTGGTGCTCGGCATGGCAGTGGCCCTTCTCGTGGATCTTCCCGGCCGGGTGCTCCGGCGACGTTCTGTACTCTCCGACCATTGATCCATGTTGTCAATGTTGATTGAAATCAATGTGTAATACTGTGGATCATCAAGGCGCGGAGGCGTCACAGGACGACGAGGACGGACCATGGCCGAACGCTTGACCACCCAGCAGGTCGCCGAGCAGCTCGGCGTGAAGGTGGAGACGGTGTACGCCTACGCCAGCCGCGGGCAGCTCAGCAGCGAGCGGGCCCCGGGAGGCAAGGGCAGCACCTTCGACGCCCGCGAGGTCGCCGAGCTGGCCGCCCGCGGCCGTCGCGCGCCGGTGCGACCGGCGGCGGGCGAGCCGTCGGGCGCCGAACCGGGGTGGGGCAGCGAACCGGTCGAGGTCCGGACCGGGCTGACCCTGATCGAGAACGGCCGGCTCCACTACCGCGGCCGCGACGCCGTCGACCTGGCCGCCGGGCACGGCTTCGAGGCCGTGATCGGCTGGTTCTGGGGGCTGGACACCGACGCCCCGGTGGAGCTGCGGGTGCCGCCGGCCACCGCCGAGGCGCTGGCCCGGGCCGCCGCCGCGCTGCCCGACGGGATCCGGCTGCCCGACCGGCTCCGGATCTCGGTCACCGTCGCCGCCGCGCTCGACCCGCTCCGCTTCGACCTGCGCGAGCAGACCGTCCGGGCCGCCGGGGCGGCCCTGATCGCCGGGATGGTGGAGGCCCTGCCGCGCACCGCACCCGACCCCGGGCCCGACGCCCCGCTGGCCGCGCGGCTGTGGAGCCGGCTGGCGCCCGCCGCCCCCGCCCTCGGGGAGCTGGCCTGCCTGGACCGGGCCCTCGTGCTGCTGATCGACCACGAGCTGGCGGTCTCCACCGTGGCGGCGCGGGTGGCCGCCTCGGCGCGGGCGCATCCGTACGCGGTGGTCTCCGCCGGACTCGGTGCCACCGACGGCCCCCTGCACGGCGCCGCCAGCCCGCTGGCGCACCGGATGCTCGCCGAGGTCCTGGCCGACGGCGCGGTCCCCGTGGTCTCCGACTACCTGCGCACCGGCCGGCCGATCCCGGGGCTCGGCCACCGGCTCTACCCGGACGGCGACCCCCGGGCGGTCGCCCTGCTCGACGCGGTCCGCCGACTCGACGGCGGAGCGGAGGTGGTGGCGGCGGTCGCCGCGGTGGAGGCGGCCGCGGGCCCGGCCGGCCGGCCCGCGCAGCGGGCCAACATCGACCTGGCACTGGCCGCCATGGCGCTGACCACCGGACTGCCCGCGGAGGCCGGCGAGGTGATCTTCGCCGTGGCCCGCACCCCTGGCTGGTTGGCCCACGCGGTGGAGGAGTACCGCGAGGAACCCCTGCGGATGCGCGCCCGGGCCACCTACACCGGGCCGCGCCCGCAGGACGACCGGGCGAGCGACAAGGCGGGCACCGCGCTCAGTTGACGAAGTCCTGCGTGAAGTAGAAGTACGTGGCCGGGCTCCCGTCGGGGGCCGTGCCGGGCCCGTAGGAGACGCCCAGGCCGGCCCGGGTGTGGTTGCGGTCGAGCAGGTTGGCCCGGTGCATCGGCTCGCCCATCCACCAGGTGAACGCGTCCTGGGGCGCGGGCAGCGGAGCGCTGCCGGAGGACCAGCCGATGTAGACGTTCTCGCTGCCGGAGATCCCGACGGCGTGCAGGATGCGGTCCGGCGGCGTGCTGCCGTCCGACCCCAGGTGGCCCGGCCATCCGTTCCACGTCCGGTCCTTCAGACCGGGGTGGTCGGCGAGGTCCTGGCTGTGGGCGCGTGTCGTACCGACGAGCCCGGGATCGATCGACACGTCCGGGGCCCCGTTCTGCCGGCGGGCGCTGTTGACGAGGTCGAAGGCCGTGAGCTCCTGCCAGTCCATGAAGTCCTGGGGTTCGTCCGGCCAGTGGTCGATGACGAACACCCAGCCGCTCGCCTGGTGTCCGCCGCCCGCGGGGCACCGCCCCTTCTCCGGGAAACCGTTGAAGAACATGCCGTAGCAGTTGCCGCAGAAGCGCCAGTTCGTCTGCTGGGTCGGCGCGTCCGCCGAGCCGTCGTGCCGGACAGTGCACAGGTAGCCGCTCGCCCGGTGGCCACCACCCGTGGGACAGGTGCCCTTCGTGGGAAAGCCGTCGAAGAACAGTGCGTAGCAGTTTCCGCACTGGCGCCAGTTCGACTGCTGCGTCGGGGTCTCGGTGGCGTCGGAGGGGAAGCTGTACGCGAAGCCGAAGGCCTTGTGGCCCTCCCCGGCAGGGCATGCGCCCTTCTCCGGAAGCATGTCGAAGAAGAGCGTCTGGCACTTGTAGCAGGAGCGCCAGTCGAGCAGATTCGTCATGGGATCCTCCAGGACTCTGCGCACGACCTGTTGGTTCGTGCGGGCCCCTCGCCGCTTAAGCGGGGTGGATGTCAGGCGGCGGCACCCCTCCCCTCCCAGGATGACCCGCGGGAAGCGCTCGTGCACGGCGCCCGACGAGCCGCCGGACGGCCGGTCCGTCCCGTGGCCGGCGCTTGCCACCGGCCACGTTTGCCCAGGTCAGTGGAGGTGCGGGGGCCCGGAAACGGTTCCGGTGGTCTCACGGGTTTCTCATCGCGGCGGGCCAGAATGAGCGGCGCCGGCACGAACGCCGCCAGGACGGACGCCGTCCACCGCCGAGCCGAGGGAGCCGAGGGAGCAGCATGGACGACACCGCCGACCGCCCGGACTGGCGCGTCCTGGTCGTCGACGACGAACCGGACCTGGTCGAGGTGGTCTGCGGCGCCGTCCGCTACGAGGGCTGGCAGGCGCGCGGCGCGACCACCGGCCTGGAGGCCGTCCGGGAGGCCGCGCACTGGCGGCCGCACGCCGTGGTGCTCGACGTCATGCTGCCCGACCTCGACGGCCTGGAGGTGCTGCGCCGGATCCACGCCGAGCAGCCCGAGGTGCGGGTGCTCTTCCTCACCGCCCGGGACGCCGTCGAGGAGCGGATCGCGGGGATCGCGGCCGGCGGTGACGACTACGTCACCAAGCCGTTCAGCCTGGCCGAGGTGGTGGTCCGGCTGCGCGGGCTGCTGCGCCGGGCCGCGCCGACGGACGGGCCGCGCCGACCGCCCGCGCACGCCCTGGTGCTGGGCGACCTCGTCCTGGACGACCGGGCCCGCGAGGTCACCAGGGACGGCGAGACCATCGAGCTCAGCCCGACCGAGTACGCGCTGCTCGCCCACCTGATGCGCCACCCCCGGCAGGTGCTCAGCAAGGCGCAGATCCTGGACGCGGTCTGGTCGTACGACTTCGGCGGGCAGGCGCACATCGTGGAGCTGTACATCAGCTACCTGCGCAAGAAGCTGGACGCGGGCCGCAGCCCGATGATCCACACCGTCCGGGGCGCGGGCTACCTGATCAAGGCCGCGCAATGAGGCGCGCGACGACGCGCGCAGTGGGACGGGCCGCCGCGCGGGTCACCAGGGCGCTGCGGAAGCTGCTGCCCCGCACCCTGCGGGCCCGGCTGATCGCCGGACTGCTGGTGCTGCTGGTGGTCACCTGCGCCGCCGTCGGCTTCGCCACCGCCGCCGCCCTGCGGCACTTCCTGGTCGACCGCCTCGACCAGCAGCTCGCCGAGGCCGGCGGCCGGTACGCCGCCAGCCTGGAGCACACCGGCACCGGCGCCGGCCCGGACACCCGGGCCCAGACCCCCGGCACCCTGGGCGTGCGACTGCTCGGGGGCCGGGTCACCGCCGCCGGGGTGGTCGACGGCGACGCCGACGACGTCGACGACCCGGACAACGCGGACGACCGGGTCGCCTTCACGCCCGACCAGCAGCGCTCGCTGGCCGCCCTGCCGGCCGGCGGCCCGGCCCGCACCCTGGACCTGGGCGGCCCCCTGGGCCACTACCGGGTCCGCGCGGTGGCCGGGCGGGACGGCGACGTCCTGGTCAGCGGGCTGCCGCTGGGCCCGGCCGAGGACACCGTGACGCGGCTGGAGACCCTGGAGCTGACCGTCTTCGCGATCGCCGTCGCCGCGGCCGGCGCCGCCGGGGCGGTCTGGGTCGGCTGGTCGCTGCGCCCGCTGCGCCGGGTGGTCGGCATGGCCGAGCGGGTGAGCGCACTGCCGCTCGCCAGCGGCGAGGTGCTGCTCGCCGAGCGGGTCCCCGACGACGACCCGCGTACCGAGGTCGGCCGGGTCGGCGCCGCCCTCAACCGGATGCTCGGCCACGTCGGCGACGCGCTGGCCCGCCGGCACGCCGTGGAGGAGCGGCTGCGCGGCTTCGCCGCCGACGCCAGCCACGAACTGCGCACCCCGGTGGCCGCCGTCCGCGGCCACGCCGAACTGGCGCTGCGCCACCCGGGCCAGGTGCCCGGCGAGGTGCGGCACTCACTGGAGCGGATCGACGCCGAGGCCCTGCGGATGGGCGCGATCGTCGAGGACCTGCTGCTGCTCGCCCGGCTGGACGCCGGCCGCCCGCTGGCCGGGGACGAGGTGGACCTCACCCGGATCGCGCTGAACGCCGTGGCCGACGCCCGGGCGGCCGGGCCCGGCCACCGCTGGCGCCTGGCACTGCCCGAGGAGCCGGTCCTGGTGCACGGGGACGAGCACCGGCTGAGCCAGGTGGTGGCCAATCTGCTGGCCAACGCCCGCACCCACACCCCGGCCGGCACGGCGGTCGAGCTGCGCCTCGAACCCGGCGCCGAGCACGTCGAGTTGAGCGTCACCGACGAGGGGCCGGGGATCCCGGCGGAGCTGCTGGAACGGGTCTTCGAACGCTTCGTCCGAGGCGACCGGGCCCGCTCCCGGGCCACCGGCTCGACCGGGCTGGGCCTGGCCATCGTCCGGGCCGTGGTCCAGGCGCACGGCGGCACGGTCGAGGCGGCCAGCCGGCCGGGCCGCACGGTGTTCACGGTGCGGCTGTGTCAGCCTGTGGGGCCGTGACGTCCGTCGTACCCGTCCCATCTGCCAGGGCCGTGACGGCCGTGCGGAAGCGCTGGCGGTAGTCGGTCGGCGTGGTGTCCAGTCGGCGGCGGAAGGCCCGTACCAGGGTGTCGGTGGTGCCGAACCCGCAGGCGGTGGCGATGCGTTCGAGGGTGTCGTCGCCCGACTCCAGCCGGTGGCGGGCGAGTTCGACCCGGGCGGACTCGATGTAGGCGCTCGGGGTGGTGCCCAGCTCGGTCTTGAAGATCCGGATCAACTGCCGTTCACTGAGGTGCGCGTGGGCCGCCAGCTCGGGCACGGTGAGCCGGCCGGTCAGGTGGCGCAGGATGTGGTGGCGCAGCTCCTCGATCCGCCGGGTGGTGGAGACCGGCTCCAGCGGGACGCTGAACTGGCTCTGGCCGCTGGGGCGTTTGAGGTACATCACCAGCTGGCGGGCGACCCGCAGGGCGAGTTCCTCGCCGAAGTCCTCGGCGACCAGGGCGAGCGAAAGGTCCAGGCAGGCGCTGATGCCCGCGCCCGTCCAGACCTCGCCCGCGCGGATGAAGATCGGGTCGGCGTCGACCTCGATCTGCGGGTACTCGGCGGCGAGTTGGCCCGCGGTCGACCAGTGGGTGGTGGCCCGCTTGCCGTCCAGCAGCCCGGCGGCGGCCAGCAGGTGCGCTCCGACGCACACCGAGGCGACCCGGCGTGAGCGGGCCGCGAGCCGGCGCACCTGCCCGACCACCTCCGGGTCGGCCACCGCCCGGACCCGACCGGCCGCGTCGACCTCCACCGACCCGGGCACCAGCAGGGTGTCGATGCCGCCCTCGGCGGCGGCCCGGTCGAAGGTCAGGTCGGGCAGGATCCGCACCCCGGCCGCGGTGGTGACCGGCTCGGCGGTGGCGGCGGCCAGCACCACCCGGTAGCCGACCGCGTCCCCGGTCTCCCGCCGGAGCAGCGCGAACACCTCGGGCGGTCCGGTGACGTCCAGCAGGTCGACGCCCTCGAACAGGACGATGACGACCAGCCGCTGCGCGCTCTTCACGGGGCCTCCCTCTCTCACTCCGGTGCCGGTGCCGGTGCCGGTGCCGGTGCCGGTGCCGGTGCCGGTGCCGGTGCCGGTGCCGACGGTCGATGTCGGCGCCGACGGTCGATGCCGACGCCGATGTCGGATTCTGCATGTTAGACGGCATTGCCGCCACACCGGGCCCGCCCGTAGCGTTCCTGGGGCAGGCCGCACCCCGCGTGACCTGCCCCGACACCCCCCCCCAGGCCCGAAGGCGGCACAGCCATGCCCAGCACCACCCTGCGCACCCTCACCGGTCTCGACGACAAGCCCGCCCGGCTCGGCGCGAGCACCCTCGTCCTGGTCGACTACCAGAACACCTACACCCGCGGCGTGATGGAGCTGACCGGCTGGCGCGAGGCCCTGGACGCGGCCGCCGGCCTGCTCGCCCGGGCCAGGGCCGAGGGCGCCACCGTCGTCCACGTCGTCAACGACGGCGGCGCCGGCACCCCGTACGACATCCGCGAGGAGATCGGGCAGATCCACCCGGCGGTGGCCCCGGCCGAAGGCGAGCGGGTGGTGGTCAAGCAGGCCCCGGACGCCTTCGTCGGCACCGAGCTGGGCGAACTGGTCGACGCGGCCGGCCACCAGGAGGTCGTGGTCGCCGGGTTCATGACCCACATGTGCGTCGCCTTCACCACCGCCGGCGCCTTCCTGCGCGGCAACCGCCCCACCGTGGTCGCCGACGCCTGCGCGACCCGCCCGCTGGGCTCCGGCGCCGAGGAGCTCACCGCCGCCCAGGTCCACCGGGGCGCGCTCGCCACCGTCGGGGACCTGTACGGCGTGGTCGTCGAGTCGGCGGCCGAGCTGGGCTGAGCCCGGCCGCGTTCCACCGCCTCCCGCGTCGGCGGGGCGCCCCGGTCCGTCACCCGGGGCACCCCGCCCGGGCGGGGCGACGGGCGCCGCCCCGCCGGCCCTCCGAGCCTGCCGGGCCCCGGGGCCGGAGGGCAATGGATTCGGTCCTCGCCGAACGGTCTTGCGGAGCGGCCGCCCGCGGGGTGACGATCCTGTCCGTGCTGCGAATCATCTTCGGTACGGACGACTTGGACCGCGTCCGGGTGGCGGAGCGTCCGGACATGTCGATGGAGCTGTCCCTCAGCGTCCACGGCCTGGTCAGCGGCCGCTGCGATCCACGCTTCCAGGTGTGGCGCAACCGGCTGCGGGCGTCCTGGAACCCCCGGACCGCGCTGCTCTTCGACCTCTACACCCCCTCGGCCATCCCGGAGTTCCTCGCCGTGCGCCGCGACCCCGGCGCCACCGAGAGCGCCACCGCCGAGGCGCCCGAGGAGCCGCTCCGCGACCACCTGCGATCGGTCGGCGGGACCAGGCAGTTGAGCGCCTTCGCGCGCGGCGTGGCCGCGGGCGACCGGCGGGCCCGGCGACTGCTCGGCAACGTCACCGCCGACTACCAGACCCGCGCGATCGACCCCTACCGGCGGCAGATCGAGACCATCGTCACCACCGACCACGGCCGCCGCCGCCGGCTCGGCGAACCGGACCGGGTCCTCGCCTCGCTGCACCCGTCCGTCTCCTGGCGCCGCCCGGTGCTCAGCTTCCCGCTGGTGGGGGCCTGCCGGCACGACATCCGGCTGGACGGTCGCGGACTCCTGCTCCAGCCCTGCGTGTTCGGCCCCCGCCGCCCCGTCATCGCCCGCTTCGAGGACCCTGGGCAGCAGCCCGTCCTCCTCTACCCGGCGAGGATCAGCGGCCCCTTGCAGCCCGAGCCCGAACCCGCCCCGAGCCGCAACCTCACCGCCCTGCTCGGCCAGACCCGCGCCGCCGCCCTGGAGGCCATCGCCACCCACGGCCCGTGCTCCACCAAGGACCTGGCCGGGCTGCTGGACATCTCCACGGCCTCCGCCAGCGAACACGCCACCGTCCTCGCCGACTCCGGCCTCACCACCAAGGACCGCGACGGCCGCACCGTCACCCACCGCCCCACCCCCCTTGGCCGCGCCCTGCTGTCCGGCCGCCTCCCCGCCCCGACCCCCGCCCCGACCCCCGCCCCGACCCCCGACTCGGTCTGACCGGAAGGACGCTCGTGTCGCTCACCCCGGAGGACCGCTGGGCCGTCGTCGACCTGGTCTCGATGCACGGTCACCTCGTCGACGACGGAGACCTCGACCGGCTGGACGAGGTGTTCACCGTCGACGCGGTCTACGACCTCACCGAGTTCGGCCAGGAGCCGCTGTCCGGAGTGGCGGCCGTCCGCGCGGCGGCACGGGCGCTGGGCGCGGGCAACCCGGTCGCGCACCACGTCACCAATGTCGTCGTCACGGCGGGGGCGGACGGCCGGGTGCGGGTCCGTTCCAAGGGGCTGGGGGTCCGGGCGGACGGCTCCTGCGGCTCCGTCTCCTACGAGGACACCGTGGTGCGCACCGCGGACGGTTGGCGGATCAGTCACCGCCGGGTCTCGCCGCGCCGGGCCCCCTTGGGCGGGGCGACGGCACCGCGCTGACCGCACGCCGCCCCCGGCCAGGGGCGGGGGCGGGGGCGGGGGCAGCGCGCGGGCCGGGTCAGACCAGGGCGGCCTCGATCAGGTCGGCGGCCCTCGACGCGCCGCCGCCCGCGCGGACCTCCCCGCCGATTTCGGCCAGCCGGGCCGCCACCGCCGGGTCGGTGGTGAGCTCCAGTACGGCGGAGCGCAGCGCCTCGGCGGTGGCCTGCTCGGTGTCCAGGCGCCGTGCGACGCCGAGTTCGACCAGCCGGTCCGCGTTCTCGAACTGGTCGGCGGCCTGGGGCACCGCCACCATCGGCAGCCCGCAGTACAGGCCTTCGCTGCACCCGCCCATCCCGGCGTGGGTGATGAACGCGTCGGCCTGGCGCAGCACCGCGAACTGCGGGACCCAGGGGTGCACTTCGACGTTGGCCGGGATCGGCCCCAGCTCCGCCGGGTCGGTCGCCTTGCCGACCTGGAGCACGACGTGCCAGCCGGGAAGGTCCCCGAAGGCCTCCAGGCACGCCCGGTAGAAGGCCGGCTGGTGGGTGAAGGCGGAGCCGAGCGAGACCAGCAGGACCTTCTGCGCGCCCTGCGGCCTGGTCCAACCGCCCTGGTGCTCCCGGTTGTCGAGGCAGGGGCCGGCGAAGGAGAAGACCTCGGGGTCGACCTCGTCGACCGCGCTCTGGAGCGCCCGGGGGATCAGCGCGAGCCCGCGGTCCGGGCGCAGCATGTACGAGAACATGTCGCGGGGCGCCACCCCGTTCTCGGCCAGCCACTTGGCGAAGCGCTCCGGTACGCCCTCCGCCTCCAGGGCCGCCATGACCGTCCGGAACGGCTCCGCCTCGGGGTCGGCCTGGGCGATCCGGGATGGCGAGACCAGCATCGACGGGACGCCCCAGCCGTCGGCCAGGACCCGTCCCGCGTACGCCATGAAGTCGTACAGCACCAGGTCGGGCCGGTCGTCGTGGAAGGCCTCCCGCATCCGGGGCAGCATGGCCTGCGCCTCGCCGAAGACCATGCCGTGCACATTGGTCCCGGGCACGACCGCACGGCCCTTGAGGATCTCCAGGCCGGTCTCGTACGGCACGAGCCGGGCGCCGGTGGTCCCGATCTGCTCGGCGAACGTCGGGTCGTTGACGTAACTGACGCGGTGGCCGCGGGAGACCAGCTCCCGGATCACGTCCAGGCTGGGGTTGACGTGGCCGTGCGCCGGGATGTTCACCATCGCGATGTGTGCTGGGCGGGGCATGTCGGTACCTCTCACGTGGTCGTCAGAATCCTGCGCGTGAGCTTCTGACGTTACGTCATGTACCGGGGTGGGCGGGCGGCGAGGGGGTTCGGCCGTCGGCCGCGGTCGGGAGGTCGCGCAGGGTCAGCGCGGCCGGCGGCGGCAGCGGTCCGCGGGCCCCGTCGGCGCGGAACGACTGGAGCAGGTAGGCCACCAGGCGCCGGGACGCCGCACCGTCGTCGGGCAGGGCGGTGACCAGGGCGCAGTGGGCCAGCAGCACCACGGCGAGGTCGGAGGGGTGGAAGTCGGGCCGCAGCGCGCCCGAGGCCTGCGCCCGGCGCACCAGGGTCGCGACGTCGCGCTCGGCCCGTCGGCGGGCGTGCGCGTGCTGCGACCCGCTGTCCGGGAAGGCGGTGACGAACGCGGCCGGGAACCCGCGTTCCTCCCGTTGCAGCGCGCAGACCGTCTCGATCAACCGCTGGAAGCCCTGCCAGGGGTCGGGGGCGGCCAGGGCCTCGGTGAGCGCCCGCGCGCAGGTCTGCATCTGCTGCGCGAACGCGCCCCGCACCAGGGCGTCCCGGGTCGGGAAGTGCCGGTACAGCGTCGCCACGCCGACCCCGGCCCGACGGGCCACGGCGGCCATCGGGGCGTCGATCCCGTGCTCCGCGAAGACCGCCCGGGCGGCGACGAGGACGCGCTCCCGGTTGCGCCGGGCGTCCGCCCGCACCCCGCCCCGGGCTGTGATCCGAGAGGAATCCACCATCACTGTCTCTCGCTTCCGGTCCAAACGGACGATTGCGTCCGCTTGAGAGCCTACGGTCGCTGCCGGACCCGCAAGTCCCCGGGCCGGAACGGGAGAACGATGAACGACCGGATGATGAAGGCCGTGCTGTACGACCGCTACGGCGGCCCCGAGGTGCTGTACGTGGGCCGCGTGCCGCGCCCCGAGCCGGCCCCCGGCGAGGTGCTGGTGAAGGTGCGCGCGTTCAGCGTCAACGGCGGCGAACTGACCGTCCGTTCGGGCCGTCTGCGGCTCCTGAGCGGCCGGACCTTCCCCCAGCGGGTCGGCCTGGACTTCACCGGCGAGGTCGCCGAACCGGGCGCCGGAGTCACCCGGTTCGCGCCCGGCGACCGGGTGTGGGGAGTCCTGGGCCGCACCTCCGGGTTCGGCAGCGCCGCCGAGTACGTGAGCGTGCCCGCCACCCGGGTCGGGCGGCTCCCCGACGGCATCGACCCGGTGGACGCCGCCGCCCTGCCGGTGGCCACCGCGGCCATCACCGCCCTGCGGGACAAGGCCGGGCTGCGCCCCGGCGAACGGCTCCTCGTCCGGGGTGCGGCGGGCGGTGTCGGCAACGCCGCCGTCCAGCTCGGACGGGCCTACGGCGCCGAGGTCACGGCCCTCGCCCGCGCCACCGGCCTCGACTTCGTCCGCGGGCTCGGCGCGCACCGGGCGATCGACCACCGGACGGTGCGGGCCGCGGACCTGGACCGCTTCGACGTGGTCCTGGACACGGCGGGGACCGACCTGCGGGCCTACCGGCGCCGACTGGCGCCCGGCGGGCGCATGGTCACCCTCGCCTTCGACCCGAAACGGCCCGCCGCGTCCTTCGGCTACCTCGCGGCCAGCACCGTCCACGGACGCGGCCGGGTGCGCTTCTTCAGCGGCAACCCCGGGCAGGCGGACTTCGACGACCTCGCCCGCCACGTGGTCGAGGGCAAGCTGCGCCCCGCGGTGGACACGGTCTTCCCCCTGGAGGAGACGGCGGCGGCCCACCGGGCGCTGGAGGCGGGCGGGGTCCGGGGCAAGTACGTGGTCCGGGTCGGCTAGGACTTCCGGGCTGCCGGGTTGCCGGGCTGCCGGGCTGCCGGGCTTCCGGGCTTCCGGGCTTCCGGGCTTCCGGGCTGCCGGGCTTCCGGGCTGCCGCGATGAGAAAGCCGTGAGATCAGCGGGGGCCGTTCGTGGGCCCCATACGGCCTCTGACCAGGGGAAACGGTGGTTCTGGCGGGCGCCGGCGGCGGGCCCGCTCAGAGGCGACTCAGAGCTTGCGGTGCGATCGTGGACCGCCCGGGCGGGGCCGTGCCGCCCCCGGGAGTCAAGGAGGTTCCCCGATGGCCACTGCCACCGCACCGAAGTCCCGGCAGGCGCCGGCCGGCCCGCGTCACCGGGCGGCCGAGCGCCCGCCGCTCGCGCTGCCGCCGGGCGCCGCGCTCGGCCTGATCGCCGCCGGCGCGCTCGGCGTGCTCGGGCTGTGGTGGGCGGACACCTCCTCGGTGGCCGGCGCGGCCGGCTGGCTGACCGGCGCCGGGCGGATCACCGGACTGCTCGCCGGGTACGCCGCACCGGTGCTGCTCCTGCTGATGGCCCGGCTGCCGGCCGTGGAGCGCGGGGTCGGCGCCGACCGGCTGGCCCGCTGGCACGCATACGGCGGCCGCTGGCTGGTCGGCCTGGTCACCGTGCACCTGCTGACCGTGGTCTGGGGGTACGCGCTCACCGACGGGCGCGGGCCGCTCGACGAGGGCGTGGAGATCGTCTTCCACTACCCCGACATGCTCAAGGCCGCCTTCGGCACCCTGCTGATGCTCGGCACCGGAGCGGTCTCCGCCCGGGCGGCCCGCCGCCGGCTCTCCTACGAGACCTGGTACCACCTGCACCTGGCCACCTACCTCGCGGTGGCGCTGGCCTTCGCCCACCAGCTGACCACCGGCGCCGACCTCGGCGGCGGACCCGGCCGGGCCGCCTGGTACGCGCTCTACTTCGGGACGGCGGCGCTGCTCGGCTGGTTCCGGCTGCTGCGGCCCTGGCTGCTCGACCGGCGGCACGGGCTGCGGGTCGCCGAGATCCGGCCGGAGGGACCGGGCGTGGTGTCGCTGTTCCTGTCCGGTCGGCGGCTCGACGAACTCCGCGCCGAGCCCGGCCAGTTCTTCCGCCTCCAGTTCCAGGCCCCCGGACTGCGCTGGGCCGCCAACCCGTACTCGCTGTCCGCGCCGGCCCGCCCGGACTTCCTCCGGTTCACCGTCAAGGACCTCGGCGGCCACAGCGCCGCCGTCGCCCGGCTGCGCCCGGGCACCCCGGTCCGGGCCGAGGGGCCGTATGGCGCGTTCACCGGGCGCCGGCAGCGCCGGCGCCGGGTACTGCTGCTCGGGGTGGGCGTCGGGATCACCCCGCTGCGGGCCCTGTTCGAGACCCTGCCGGGCGAGGTCATCCTGGTCCAGCGGGCCCGGCGCGCCGAGGACGTGCTGTTCCGGGCGGAGCTGACGGAGATCGCCCGGCGGCGCGGCGCGACGGTGCACGAGCTGCTCGGCCCCCGCGAGCAGGTCTGCGACCTCGGGGCGGCGCTGGCCCGCCTGGTGCCGGGGCTCGCGGAGCACGAGGTGTACCTGTGCGGGCCCGAGGCCGTCACCGCGGAGGCCGTACGGGCGCTGCGGGCCGCCGGGGTGCGGCCGGGGCGGATCCACCACGAGTCCTTCGCCTTCTGAGCCCGACCACACGAGGAGCCGTCCATGCGCCGAGCCGTCGTCACCAGTGCCGCCACCGCCGCCGGGGTGGTGCTGCTGCTCTCCCTCAAACCGCACCAGGCGACCGGGAACGCACCCGTGATCAGCTCGGGGGCGGGTAGCTCGTCCGGGGCCGGGGCCGATTCCGGGTCCGGGTCCGGGTCCGGCTCGTCCTCGGGCAGCGGGACCGGGTCCGCGTCCCCCGCGCCCGCGCCCGCGCCCGCGTCCGCGGCGGGCGGCGCCACCCGGAAGGTCAGCGGCGACACGATCAACACCCGGTACGGCCCGGTCCAGGTGCAGGTCACCCTCGCCGGGAGCCGGATCACCGGCGTCGACGTGGTCAAGTACCCCACCGAGGACCGCCGGGACCGCGAGATCAACGCCGACGCCCTCCCCACCCTCAACCAGGAGGCGATCTCCGCGCAGAACGCCCAGATCGACGCCGTCAGCGGCGCGACCTACACCAGCGACGGCTACATCCGCTCGCTGCAGAGCGCCCTCGACCGGGCGAAGGGCTGACGCCCGGTGCTGCGGCACGCCGAGCCCGTGATGGGCACCGTGTTCTCGATCGCCGTCCGCGACCCCGGCCCCGGCACCCCCGAGGCGCTGGGGCAGGTCGCCGACCGGCTGCACCGGATCGACGCGGTGTTCTCCCCGTACCGGCCGGAGAGCGACATCAGTCGGCTCGACCGGGGCGACCTGGCCCTCGCCGACTGCGATCCCGAGGTCCGCACGGTCCTGGACGCCTGCCGCGAGGTCGCGGCCGAGACCGACGGCTACTTCACCGAGCGCCCCGGCGGCCGGCTCGACCCCAGCGGCTGGGTCAAGGGCTGGGCCGTCGAGGAGGCCGCCCGGCTGCTGCGCGCCGCCGGGGCCCGGCAGTTCTGCGTCAACGGCGGCGGCGACGTGCAGACCTGCGGCGGGCCCTGGCGGATCGGCGTCGCCCACCCCGGGCGGCCGGGCGCACTCGCCGCCGTCCTGGGCGGCGGCGACCTCGCGATCGCCACCTCCGGCACCGCCGAACGCGGCACCCACGTCCTGGACCCGCACACCGGCCGGCCGGCGGAGGGCCTCGCCTCGCTCACCCTGGTGGGCGCCCCCGGCACCGGCATCGCCCGCACCGACGCCTGGGCCACCGCCGCCTTCGCGATGGGCCCGGACCGGGCCCTCGCCTGGGCGGCCCGCCGGCCCGGGGTGGAGGCGCTAGCCGTCCTGCCGGACGGCACCAAGCGCTGGACCCCCGGCCTGCCCGGCCACCTGCCGCCGGCCGGTCCCGCCGACTGGCAGCTCGCCACGGCGCGCTGACGCCCGCGACCGGCGCCGCGCGGCCGGGACCACGCGCGGGCGGGCCTGCGTGCGCGCGAGTACCCCACGCGCGGGCCTGTCCTCACGCGCGGGCGAGTCCTTACGACGCGCGGGCGGCACCGGCAACCTCCGGGCCATTCGGACGATTTCACCCCATCAGGTGAACACGACGATCATGCCCCCGCTCACACCCGCCCGGTCGTCGATAGTGGGGGAACCACCGGGCGCCGAGGCGCCCCGTTCCCCGACGCACCACGTCCCAGGAGCCGTTCATGCTGACCGAGGCCGCCCAGCGGGTCGAACTGGTCTTCACCCTCTTCGACGCCAACCGCAACGGAGTGATCGAGGCCGAGGACTTCGCGCTGATGTCGGCCCGCGTGGTCGAGGCCGCCACCGACTCCGGCGAGCCCGCGAAGCAGGCCATCCGGGCCGCCTTCCGACGCTACTGGGCCACCCTGGAGCGCGAGTTGGACGTCGACGGCGACGGCGTGGTCAGCCGCGACGAGTTCCGCGCCTTCGTCCTGGCGCCCGAGCGCTTCGGCCCGACCGCCGCCGAGTTCGCCCAGGCGCTGTCCGCACTCGGCAACCCGGACGGCGACGGGTACGTCGAGCGGCCGCTGTTCGTCGCGCTGATGACCGCGATCGGCTTCGGACCCGCCAACATCGACGCCCTGTTCGACGCCTTCGGCCCCACCCCCGACGACCGGATCACCGTCGCCACCTGGGCCGACGGGATCCGCGACTTCTACGCCCCGGACAAGGCCGGCATCCCCGGCGACCTGCTGGTCGGCACCCCGATCGCCTGAACCCTCGACCCTGCCCCGAGGAGGCACCTTGGCACCCGTCGTCGCACGCGCCGTCGGCCGGGGAACGGGCGCGGAACTCGCGACCGTCTTCGAGCAGACCCCGCACCGGATCGCCCAACTCCACGACACCGCAGTGGAGATCACCCGCTCCCCCCGGACGTACCACTCCTCCGTCCCGCTGCGCGAGGAGGCCGCGGACACCGAGCGGCACGCCGACGCCTGCCACGTCACCGCCTACGCCACCGCAGACACCGCCGACACCGCCGCCGGCGCCCTGCCCGGGGCGGTCGCGTGAACGCCGCGCCGCCGACCGGCCGTACCGCCCTGGTCGTCGTCGACCTGCAGAACGACTTCTGCGCCGGGCCCGTCGCCGCCGCCCGCTACCCCGGCGACCCGACCCGGCTCGCCACCGTCGCCGCCAACACCGCCCGGGCCGTCGAGGCGGCCCGCGCCCACGGCACCGAGGTGGTCTTCGTCCGCTTCCTCGGCGACCCCGCCCACCAGGGCGCGAGCTGGCGCCACCGGGACGCCGCGCTCGGCAAACGGCCCAAGTGCCTCGACGGCAGCTGGGGCGCCGAGTTCCACGCCGTGACGCCGAGGGCGGACGAGGCCGTGTTCACCAAGCACGCCTGCTTCGACGCCTTCCTCAGCGCGGGCTTCGAACGGCACCTCGTCGACGGCGGCGTCCACCACCTCGCAATGACGGGCGTGTTCGCCGACGTGTGCGTCGACACCACCGCGCGCACCGCCTTCCAGAAGGGCTTCCACATCACCGTCCTCGCCGACTGCACGGCAGCGCTGCACCTGCCCGACGAGGCCGTCCTCGGCTTCATGCAGCGGGTGTACGGCGCCCGCGTCACCACCCGCGACCGGCTCGACGTCTGGACCAACCCTCCCGAGACCCCCGCCCCCCGACCACAGGAGCGCACATGAGTGTCGGCGCGACCGAGACCCTCGACCCGACCGGAACCCCCGGCACCCCCGGCACCGACGGCCACGCCGTCGCCGAAGGCGTGGCCCTCACCGCCGTCCTGGTCGCCGCCGCCCGGGCGATCGAGACCCACCGCCCCGACGCCCTCGCCCGGGACCCGTACGCGGAGCACTTCGTCCGCGCCGTCCCCGCCGCCGCCGACTGGCCGCTCCACCCCCAGGACGTCCCGGCCGGGGAGGCCGACCCGCTGTGGGGCCGGCTCGGCTGCTACTTCGCCCTGCGCACCCGGGCGTTGGACGACCAGCTGCTGCGCGCCGTCCAACTCGGCGCCCGCCAGGTCGTGCTGCTCGGCGCCGGACTGGACGCCCGGGCGTACCGGCTCGACTGGCCGTCCGACTGCGCCCTCTACGAGATCGACCGGCCCGAGGTACTGGCCTTCAAACAGGGCGTCCTGGACGGCATCGAAGCCCGTCCGACCACCCCCCACCGGGTCACCGTCGGCACCGACCTGCGCACCGACTGGGCCCAGGTGCTCACCGACGCCGGCTTCCGCCCCGACCGGCCCACCGCCTGGCTCGCCGAAGGCCTGCTGCTCTACCTGCCCGGCACCGCCGAACGCGAGCTCTTCGCCACCGTCGCCCGGCTCAGCGCCCCCGGCTCCACCCTCGCCTACGAGGCCAAGCTCGGCATCGAGTCCGCGGCCGTCCGCACCAACCCCGTCTACACCGCCACCCGCGACCGGACCGGCATCGACCTGCTCGCCCTCTTCGACGCCGAACCCCGCCCCGACACCCCCGCCGACCTGCGCGCGCACGGCTGGTCCACCACCGACCACACCCCCTTCGAGTTCACCCGCCACTACGGCCGCGGGCCGCTCCCCGAACCGGACGACACCCTCGCCGCCAACCGCTGGGTCTTCGCCGTCCGGCCCTGACACACTCCTGACGCACGCCCGGTACACACGTTCCGTCAACGGTTCAAAATCCCGGCATCTTCTCCGCGTACCGTCGATCCGGGGCCCGATCAAGGGCCCGGGTACGGAGGAGGGACGCATCATGCACACCGTTGCCACGCACACCACCACCCACGTCGCCGCGCAGGCCGCCGTGCGGGCCGCCGCTAGGGCCGCCGACGATCTGCTGCGCGACGGCTACGCCCGGGTCACGCTCGACGACGGCGCGGCGCACCTGCTGCACCGGGTGCTCGGCGAGAGCCGGACGTTCTTCGGCCGGCCGACAGAACGCAAGTTCCGCTACTCGACCGGCGACTTCAACTCCGGCTACCGCCCGCTCGGCCGCGAGTTCTCGGTCCGCTCCGACCGCCCCGACCTCAACGACTGCTTCACCCTCTGGCACGACCGCCTCGACCTGATCCCCCACGCGGCCGAACTCCCCGACCTCACCGACGCCCTGCTCGCCTGGCGCCGCCACCTCGCCGCACTGGTCACCCACACCGTCGGCGAGCTCGCCACCCGACTCGGCGGGCACCGGCCCCCCGCCTTCGAAGCCGCCTCCTACCTCCAGCTCAACCACTACACGGCCACCGGCTCCGACCGCGACCTGCTCCAGGACCGCCACGAGGACGGCCACCTGGTCACCGTCATCCACGCCACCGCCCCCGGCCTCGAACTCTTCCTCAACGGCACCCCCCGCCCGGTGGACACCGCCCCCGACGAGGTCATCCTGATGCCCGGCTCGGTCCTCACCGACCTCACCGCCGGCCGCGTCCCCGCCCTCTACCACCAGGTCCGCAACCTGCGCCTGCCCGAGCGCACCGCACTGATGTACTTCGTCAACCCCGAACTCACCGAGCCCGTGTACGCCTGGACGGCGGAGCCGGGGGCGCAGCGGGGAGCCGAGCGGGTCGACCTGCGGGAGAAGATCCGCACCAACCCCGGCATGTTCGGCCTCCCCGAGGTCCCGGCACTCTGATCCCCCGCCGGCCGTCGTCAGAAGTCCGACGGGACGGACCACCGCCCCGAGCGCGCGAAGCGGCCGCAGCCGTCGTGCTCGAACCGCACCGTCCCGTCGAACTCCGACTCACCGTTCGCGCACGCCCCGTAGTCCAGCCCCAGGGTGCCGGCCAACGGGAACCAGTGACGGCAGAAGCCGCACTGCTGGCGGTACCACTCGTCCGGGTACTCATCGTCGTCCGAAGCTCCACGGTGACGCCGAGTGATCCACCGGCCGTGGACCGCGTCCAGCTCCTCCGGGTTCTCCGCCGCATGCGTCGCCGTGCCCGCCTCCTCGCCACCCCCGGTCATCGCCCGAGGGCGAACGACCCGTGCGCATTCCACAGTTCGCACCGCCGGTCGCTCCCGGCCACTCGCCCGACGTACATCGGGTCGGACACGTCCGCCTCCGCCGCCTCGACCACCTCGGCCACCCGCGCGGACACCTCCCCCGGGTCGCCCGGCCAGATCAACGGCCCGAGCCTTGGATCGCCGAACTCGGACTCCAGGAGGGCCGATCCCTCCACCGGGATCGCCGAGAGGGCGTAGAGGACGTGGTCGAGGTCGTCCGGGTCGAAGCGGGTCGCGAGCGTGCGGAAGTACCACCAGTTCCCGCGTTCGGTCTCCACCCGGGCGACCCCTGCCCGGGGACCGTCGTACCAGTCGAAGATCATGACGGCTCGAAAGAGTGGCATCGCGTCGTCGTCAGTCGTCATCGGTCTCTTCCGTCCGGCACCCAGGTGGCCTGGAACAGTGTTCCGGACGGGCGATCGGACGTCACCAGGATTCCCCGGCCCGGCGGGAGGGGCCGGGGCGTGACGCTGCCGAGCAGGTAGCCCTCCCGGCCGTCACCGGACAGCAGCACGCCCTGCCCCCCGTAGCCGCACACGGCCCCGAGGAACGGGTCGGCGGTGCGGGCCTGGCCGGCGCCCACGGAGTGGTCGGCGACGATCACGCGGAGGCCGAGCTCCCCGGCCCGCGGCAGGAATGCGGCCAGGGAGGGCAACGGGTTGTCCTCGTTCGCGGCGACCACGTCCAGGTCGTCCACGACGAGGACGATGTCCTTGTGCCCCCGTGACCCGGGTGTCCGGCTGGTGACCGCGATGCGCAGGATCCGGGCCAGGGTGGCCAGGCTCGACATGTCCCCCGCGTAGTGGACGAGGTACTCGGGCGGCACCTCGTCCCGCAGCGAGGCCTCGAAGTCCACCACCAGGAAGCCCACTTCGTCCGGGGTGAAGCGCTCGGTGAGCCGCTTGACCAGCAGGCGGAGCAGCGCCGTCTTCCCGGACCCGGTGTCGCCGAAGACGGCGAACAGCGGGCCGGCCTGGAAGTCGACGGACACCGGGGCCTGTCGGACGTCGTCGAGCCCGATCACCACGCCCTGCGAGGTACTGCCGTGGGAGGACCGGTCGGGGGCCGCGATCATGGACGCGTCCACCCAGCCGGGGGCCACGATGACCGCCTCGACCCCACCGGGGCTGCGAAGTTCGGGATCGTCCGTTCGGATCATCTCGTACAGCCGCGTCACCAACGGGCTCGGCTCGACGGCCAACTCCTGTTGCAGCGCGCGCTGGAGCTGCCCGTAGGCGACGAGTGCCACGGTCCGCCGACCGGACCGGTAGTGGGCGAGCATCAGCAGCGCGCACAGGCGCTCGCGGAACGGGTGCTCGCGGACGAGCCGTTCGAGTGCGTTCGCGAGCTCCGAGTGCCGTCCGAGCGCCAGGCCGGTGGCGTACATCTCCTCGGTGGCCGCCATCCGCCGCTCGGTCAGCCGGGTGCGCTCGCCGGAGGCGTACGGCCCGGGGACGCCGTCCAGCGCCGGGCCGTCCCAGAGGTCGAGCGCGGACCGCAGCAGGGTGTACGCCTCGGACACGTCCCCTGTCTCCTGCGAGTGCCGGGCCTCGGCCAGGCGCTGCTCGAACACGGCCAGGTCCACCGATTCCGGCTCGACGTTCAGCCGGTAGCCGTCGGCGACCGTCTGGAGGACCTCGGCCTCGTCGCCGGGGTCGGTACGGTCGCCGAGGACGGATCGCAACCGCCGCACCTGGGCCCGCAGGTCCACGTCCGGTCGGCGCGACGACGGATCGTCCCACACCGCATCGATCAGCGCGGCGGTGGACACCCGCTCCGGAGCGTGCAGCAGGAGCGTGGCCAGGAGTGCCCGGTCCTGCGGGTTGCCGATGGACAGTTGCGCGTCGCCCAACCGGACACGCAACGGGCCGAGCAAGGAGTAGCGCAGGCGAGCGCCAGCGGGTGCGCCCAGTTCCACAGCGCGTCGGTGGAGTTCGTCTAGGCGGGCCCGTTCCTGTTCCGCCGACGGCCCGGGCACGTCGGCCAGGGGAGGGTCCCGCCAGAGGGTGAGCGCCTCCACGGCGTGCTGTCGGGCGGTTGCCGGATCGCGTCCCGCCCAGGCCGCCTCGGCGTGCCGCAGGGATCGTTCGAAGAGCTCGGCGTCGATCTGTTCGGGACGGACGTTCAGCACCCAGGTGTGTCCGTCCGACAACTCCTCCAGCACCCTGCGCCGGGCCGCAGGAGGATTCAGCGCGGCTTGCAACTCCCGCACGTGGAGCCGCATCCGGTCGAGTTCGCGCTCGGACCCCGCCGACCGCTCCCCCACCGCCTCGATCAGCACCTCGGCCCGGACCGGGCGACCGCGGTACTTCAACAGGGCGGCGAGCACTGCCCGCTGAACCGGATGGCCGAGTTCGATCGACTCCCTCCCCCGCCATACCCGGACGGCTCCGAGCAGTGCGAACCTCAGCGGCTGTGCCACCAGACGTTCGGCGGGTCGAAGGGTCCCTGCGGATTCGATCCGCAGGGCGGCTTCGAGGGCGGACGGCTGTCGGCGCGGGTCCGTGTCCAACAGTTCACGTGCGAGCCGCTGCAGGGCTTCGGGGCCTCCGGCCTCCTGGAGCAGGCCGCCGAGGGCCCGGAGGTCGCTGGTCAGGTACGCCGATCCGGTCCCGCTGAAGTCGATCCCGAAGTCACAGAGGGCCGGGCTGCCGTCAGGGCGGACGAGGATGTTGGAGGTGTCGATGTTGCCGTGCCCGATCCCCTTGCCGTGGAGGTAGGCGAGTGCCTCGGCCACACCGTGGACCACCACCGCGATCTCGTCCGTGGACGCCGAGCCCCCGTTGATGACGTGTTCCAGATCCGGGCCGTCGATGAATTCGAGGACCAGGTAGAGGCGTTCACCGTCGACGCCCGCGCGGTGGCAGGCGACGATGCCCGGGTGGTCGAGCTCGGTGAGCTTTCCGGCCTGTCGTAGGAACGAGTCCTCGTCCATGGCGGACGGCAGGCGGCTCCGGTGGAAGATCTTCACCGCGACCGTCGTACCGTTCTGCTCGTCCCGGGCCCGCCAGACCTCGCTCTGCCGTCCTCGGGCGATCCGCTCGGTGAGGCGGTAGCGCTGGGCGAGCAACGGTGCTTCGGCCTCGCGTCGTTGGTCGCCGCGCCAGCGGCCCTCGAACTCCCAGATGTGGATGTGGGTGTCCCGGTCGCCGATCGAGGCGAGCACGCAGCGGGTGTCATCGCCGCTGATCCCGACGATCGTCCGCGCCCGGCCGGGGTCGACCACGGCGGCGGCGAAGAACTCGGCGGTCGACGGGTCCTCGGGCTGCCAGCGGTGGAGGCGTCCGGTGGGGTCGACGCCGATCAGGCACGAGGGCTCGTCCGGTCGGGGCAGGGTGCTCATCGCCCAGGAACGCTGGCCGCCGCGGAGGTCGGGCAGGTCCAGGGCTACGGAGCCGTCACCCGGATCCCACAATGTCATCCGGCCTTGGATGTCCGATGTCCAGAGATACTCGGTCCTATCTGCGTGAATGAAAGATGCCATAGCCGTCGGCGCGACCCTGGCGCTTTCTTGACCCGCCACGAAGGATCCGTCACGGCCATCCCAGTAGCGCAATGCACCAGCAGAGTCCACAGTGCAGAGCACGGAGGGATAGCCGCCCACTTCAGCCATGGCAACAATCTCTACGGCCGAAACCGGAAGGGAATGAGGAGGCCTCGCCTCGAGACCGGTCGTGGGGTCGATGTAGCGGATCAGGCCGTCTACACCGTAGACAGCAACGCAGTTGGGGCCAGCAGAATCTGTGTTTCTCACCGTCGCGATCGCCAGGGCCGGGCTGGGCAGGCGGAAGCTGCGGACGGTGGAGTAGGAGTCCCCCGCCCCCTCCGGCCCGACCAGCACGGCCAGTTTCTCGTCCAGGTGCCAGGTCGCCAGTTCGTCCGGGCGGCGGGGCATCCGGTCGAGGAGGTGCTGGAACTCCTGGGCGTACTCGATCCGCCGGTAGGCGTCGCCGAGGCGGTGGCGGATCTCCTCGCGGAGTTCGTCCTCGGTGAGGAAGGCCAGGACGATGGTCGTCGCGGACTGCAGGAAGGGCTTTCCCTCGCGGGAGTTGGTCGTGACGATCACCCGGCCCCCCTCGGAGTCGAGGAGCCGGGCGAGTTCGCGCGGGTACAGGTCGTCCGACCACAGGTCGTCCACGATGACCAGCCAGTTCGGGTGGGCGTCGAGCCGCTCGTCGAGGCGGTCGGCGCTCTCCGCGCCCAGGGCGGCCCGCAACCGCTCGAAGCCGGTGGCCATCGTGTCGGCGGTCTGCCCGTTGATCCAGTGGATGAAGGGGTACTGCCCGCCGTGCAACCGGACGTACTCCTGGAGGAGGCGGCGCCTCCCCATGCCCTGGGCCGCCTCGATCGCGATCAGCCGGGTCCTCGTGCCCCCTCGTTCGCAGGCCTGGACGAGCCGGTCGAGTTCCTCCTGCCGTCCGATCATCCGCGGCGGGTCCGGCGGGCTGGTGACCGGTGGGGGCGGGGTCAGCAGCTCCCGCCGGAACGTCCGGTCGCCGACGGCGCTGCTCAAGTGCCGGGCGATCGTGACGTGTTGGCCGCCGGCCCCGGCCAGGACCCGTGCCGCGACCTCGGCGAACGGGCGGCTGCGCTCCGGGAGCCGGTGCCGCGAGTCCTTGGTCGCGGCGGCGAGGGCGCGGAAGTCGAGGGTGCCGCCGAAGGTCGCGGCGACCCGGCCGGAGACCTTGGCGAGGACGTGCTCCAGCACCCGGACCGACTCGGTGCGGGTCAGCTCCCCCAGCAGTTCCTCCCGGACGCCGTCGACGAAGTCGTACACCACCTCGTCCGGGTCGGCGGCCTTCTCCCGCACCTCGATCAGCCCGGACAGGAACAGTTCGGCGAGTTCCCGCTGCCCGGACTCCGGCACGGTCGACCGCTGGACCAGCCGCATCACGGGCAGGCTGAGCGGCGCCGCCGCCAGGTGGCAGGCGAGCCGGTGGGCGTTCGGGGAGCTGCCGGCCCGGAAGGCGGCGACCCGGTCGGCGGGCGGGCGCGCGGCCGTGTCCCTGGTGCGCGGGCGCGGCGGGCGCGGGATCCCGCTGAGCGGTGCGGCCAGCATGGGCGTCCAGCCGGTGGTGCGGCCGGCGGTGAGGTCGGCCCAGGGGGCGATCCAGTCGGCGTCGATCTCCAGGACCGGCAGCCAGCCGACCGAGGCGCGGGCCGACGCGCCGGCCCGGCCGCGCGGGATGCCGGGCAGGGTGCTCTCGGTGCGCAGCCGCGGGACGGGCCGGCCGTGGGTGGCGGCGCGGGCCTCGACGGGGGCGGGGCGCAGGGCCGTCCGGTGCCAGAGCCGGCGGGGCAGCACCTGGAGGGCGGCGGCCGGTCCGGCGGCTGCGGCGCGGGCCAGGAAGGGCACCAACTCCCTGCCGTACCAGGCCGGTCCGACGCCGTCGGTGAGGACGAACAGGATCCGGCGCCCGTGCGGGTCGGCGAGCGGGCGGGACCAGTTCGGGTCGGGGGCGGCGGGGGGCGGGGCGGCGGTGCGGCGGCGGCGGAAGGGGGTGAGGTGCGGGGTGCCCCGGTCGGTGTCGAGGGACCAGGTGCGGACCTCCTCGAAGGCGCCGTGGCGTTCGAGCAGGGTGGCGAGTTCACCGGCGAGGTCGTGCCAGACGGCCATGGTGGCGCCGGTGTCGACCAGCAGGTCGACGGAGTAGCGGGGCTCGGTCCGCTGCCAGACCGGCAGCAGCACGCCGGCCTCGGCGGTGGCCTCCGCCGTCGCCTCCTCGTCGAGGTGGGAGGGCCTGCGGCCGCCGGGGCGCTGGGTGAGCGGTCGGCGCAGCGGCCGCAGGGCGCGGGCGATGGCGAGGGCGCCGGGCAGGGCGGGGGGCCGGGTGACCTGGACGACCTCGGCGCCGCGGGCGGGGCCGCCGGGGTGGTCGGGGTCGGCGGGGGCGTGGCGGGGGTGGAGTTCGACCTTGGGGCCGGGCCGCGGGGTGGTGGGGGCGGGCGGTCGGGGCCGGTCGGGGTCGGGGTCGGCGGGGCGGCGGGGGTCCTGGCGGGGGTCGGCGGACGGCTGGTGCGGGTTCGGGTGCGGGGTGGCCGGGGGTGCGGGGTGGCCGCCCGGCGACTCCGGGTCCGCATCGGCATCGGCGTCGGTGGCGGTGGCGGTGAGCGGGCCGAGGCCGGCCAGTTGGGAGATCCACAGCACGTCGGCCAGGTCCTGGGGCTGCGACGCGCCGTCCTCGGGTGCGACGAGGGCGGCCAGCGCCTGCCGCAGCACGGCGTGCACCGCCGGCTCGCCGTCCGCGTCGGACCCGCCGAAACCGTCCGCACCGTGACCGCCCGTACCGAACCCGTCCACCGGCCGCCGCCTCAGCTCTCGTTGAGCGGGCGCAGCAGGACGTCCTGGATGACGTCGCGCCCCGGTCCGCTGCCCCACAGGCCGCGTTCGGCCATCAGCAGGGCGTTGAGCAGCTGGTCGTTGGCCAGGTCGGCGCCGTCCTCGCGCTGGCGGCGCAGGAACTCGGTGATGAGCTCGGCGCGTTGGGTACCGTCCGGGCTGCCGTCCGCGCCGAGGTGGGCGGCGACCATGGCGGCCAGCCGTTCCTCGGTGGGCGGTTGGATCTCCAGCCGGACGCAGCGGCGCAGCAGGGCGGAGGGGAACTCCCGCTCGCCGTTGCTGGTGAGGACGACCAGCGGGAAGTGGGCGCAGCGCACGTGGCCGCCGCGGACGACGGCGCGCCGGCCGGGGTCGGCGACGGCGACCTCCTGCGGGCCCGGGCCGAGGCGCTGGAGTTCGGGGATCTCGAACTCGCCCTCCTCGAAGACGTTGAGGAGGTCGTTGGGCAGGTCGATGTCGCTCTTGTCGATCTCGTCGATGAGGACGACGCGGGGGGTGCGCCAGGGCAGCAGGGCGGTGCCGAGCGGGCCGAGGCGCAGGAACCGGCCGATGGCGGGCGGCCTGCGGTGCGGGCCGTCCTGCGGCGCGTGCAGGCCGGCCTCGTGGAGCCGGCCGATGGCGTCGTAGGTGTAGAGGCCGTCGCGCAGGGTGGAGCGGCTGCTGATCGGCCAGCGCAGCACCGGGCCGAGGCCCAGCTCGTGGGCGACGGCGTAGGCGAGGGTGGACTTGCCGACGCCGGGCTTGCCGGTGATCAGCAGCGGGCGGCGCAGGTGGAGGGCCAGGTTGACGAGGTGGACCTCGCGTTCGTCGGCCTGGTAGGCGGTGGCCTGCTGGACGCGGCCGAGGCGGCGGGCCGTCAGGCCGGCGGCCTCCTGGACGGGGGGCGGCGGGAGTTCCTCGTCGCCGTCGAGCCAGTCGCCGAAGGAGCGCCAGGCCGGGGCGGGCGGGAGCGCGGCGATACCGCCGTGGGGCACGCCGGTGCCCCGGTAGATCCACCAGTTCTCGGGCATCGTTACCGCCTCGTCCTCGTTCTCGTTCTCATCGTTTCCCACTCCTCGGCCCTGTGTGCGGTCGTTTCCCGCGCCGTCGGTTCCCGCTTCACCGCCGGCCATCCGCCTCGCATCGTCCGGCCCACACCCTCCGCCTCACACCCTCCGCCTCACACCATCCCCGGGAACCCGGCGTCCTGGTCCGGGTCCATGCAGTTCGGGTCGTCCCAGAAGAGGGCGACGCCGTCCTGGGCGGGTGCCTCCCGGGTGACCTTGCGGTGCCGGTGGACGGCTTCCGGCAGGTGGGCGAGGGAGCGCGGGCGGTCGCGGAGCAGGGCGTCGACCACCTCGGTCGGGGCGCCGGGGGTGCGGCGCCACAGCATGGCCGGGACGCCGTCGATCTCCACGGCGTCGAGCACGGCCGCGCGCACCCGGGGGTCGAGTTCGTCGTAGGGGGTGTCGAGGGCGAGGCAGGCCACGGTGGGGCGGCCGTCGAGCCAGCCGGGCAGGTCGGCGACCCGTTCGGGGTGCAGGGGCGGCCAGTCGATCCGGTCGGCGGCGTCGCGGTCGAGGGTGTCGGCGAACAGGTGCTCCCACCGGTCGTACCAGGCCTCGGTCTGCAGCCACGGGTTGATGTAGCGGTCCAGGTAGCGGACCACCACCGGGTGCAGCAGTCCGATCCGGCGTCCGTCCAGGGTCGGGGACCACAGTTCGGCGCTGTGGCCGAGCAGTTCCCTGGGCAGCAGGAACTCGATCCGGACGGGGCTGCGCCGGTTCCGGCCGAGTTCGGCGAGCAGGGTCTGCCAGCCGGCCAGTCGGGCGCTGCCCTCGGCGACCAGGTCCTCCAGGGCGAGCGAGTCGGTGGCGACGAGGTCGTGGAGGCGGGCGATCGGGCCGCCGGCCAGCGGTTGCCGGTAGCAGGACGCCCGGAGGTGGTAGCGGCCGGCCTCGATGTGCTCCGGGGTCTCGGGTTCCAGCCGGATCTGCACGATCAGGCGGACGGCCGTCTCCTCCCGGGGCGCGGGGCGGGCGACCGGGAGGCTGCACAGCAGGGCGCCCAGGTCGCCGAGCCGGGGGTGCCGGAGCAGCAGGTCGCGGTCCCGGGCGAGGCCGTCCAGGAAGGCCAGGGCGTAGCCGGCGTCGGGGCCGCCGAAGTGGTCCAGCAGGCGGGTGAGGACCTCGGGCAGGGTGGTCCGCTCGTCGATCCGGTGGCGGCCGGGCGCGTTCGGGGGTACGTGGAGGAGCAGTTGGTGCGGGCCGGGGGCCGGGTCCAGGGTGCGCAGCAGGGTGATGGCGTGGAGCAGGGCGCGGGCGGGGAGGCCGGTCTCGGCGGTCAGCGCGAGCACGGTCACCTCCAGCCAGGGCAGGGCGCCGCCGTACGGGTCGTGGTCCCTGAGCGCCTCGCCGAGCGAGCCGAGGACGGCCCGGGGGTCGCGGGCGCAGCGGATGCTCCGCAGGATCTCCAGGACGTGTTCGCGCGGGGTGTCGGCCTCCTTGACGTCCAGGTGGAAGAGGCGGGACGCCGGGGAGCGGCCCATCGTCTCCAGCACGCCCTGGCGGAAGTCCCGTCGGGAGATGCCCTGGAAGTCGAACAGGATGTCGGCCAGCAGGGCTTCGGCCTCCTCGAACGGGGCGGCGAGGTGGGGGCCCCGCTCGACGGCGGAGTGGGAGCCCCGCTCGACGGCGGCCTGCGGCGGCCTGCCGCCGTTCGCGCCTGGGTGCATCGGCCTACCAGCTCCCCGGACCGTCCGCGGGGCGGTCCCCGGCGGCCCGGCCGAGCACGTCCCGCAGGTGCGGTAACGCGCCGTCGTGGGGGGCGAGTTCCTCCAGTGCCGTGTACAGCGCGCGGAGTGCCGCCGGGGCGTCGCGGTGGTGGCGGCAGCGGCGCACGATGCGGAACAGGTGGTCGCGGCGGTCGGAGCGTTCCTCGACCTCGAAGGAGTTCGGCAGGCCGAGGTGCTCGCCCATCCGCTCCAGCAGGTCGAACCGGCCGTCGGCGCGCGCGGTGTACGGGAGGGCCATCAGCGCCGTCACCAGGTCGGCGTCGGTGGGCGGCGGTGGGGGCGCGGCTGCGTGAACCTCCGGGCCGAGGAAGGCGACCAGGGCGGCCAGCGGCACGTACCAGCCGCCCAGGTCCTGCTTGTGCGAGCGGGTGCTCTTGAGCACGCCGCGCACCAGCCCGTCCGGCCCGGCCAGCATGCTGCCGCTGAGGCCGGGTTGCACGAAGCCGGTGACGGCGGTGAACTCCCCGGACCGGCCGACGACCCGCAGGGCCACCGTGTCCTCGTTGACCCCCGGTGTCGGGGTGGCCGTGGAGTGCCCGAGGGCGGTCAGCCACGTCCCCGGCTCGGCCTCGGCGCCCGCCAGCGGGGCCACCGGGTGGCCGGGGCCGGCCGCCGGGACGGCGAGCAGCGCGAGGTCGGGGAACGCCTCGAAGGGGCCGGCGCCCAGCTCGGCGGGTTCGGCCCGGACGGCGTCGGGCGGCACGGGGTGCGTGCTCGCCCCGTGCCGCACCACCAGGCCCTCGGCCGGGCCGCGCCGGTCCAGCACCACGTGCGCGCAGGTGACCGCCAGGCCCGGGGCGACCAGGAAGCCGCTGCCCAGGAAGGCGCCCGCGGCCTCGATCCGGACGGCGCAGCGGTGCAGCGCCTCGGCCCGGGCGCCGTCGAGGTGCGGGCCGGTCACTCCGCGGCGGCGGGGGTGGCGGCCGGGGCGGCCCCGGCTCCTTCGGCCTCGGCGAAGCCCACCTCGCCGATCACCTCGCCGATCACCTCGGCCCGTACCGTGGTGCCGTCCCCCAGGTCGATCGTCTCCACCGTCACGTCCCCGGCCACGCCGCTCCCCTCCCGAACGTCCGGGCCGTACGCCCGAACCGCCGTGCCTGCCTGCGGCCTCCCCGACCGCGCGCGCCACCCTACCGCGAGCGCGCGGGCCGTTCGGCCGTCTTCCGCCCGTCCGGAGTTCCCCGCTTCCGGTGGGTGACGGTCACTCACGCCTCCTTCCGGCAGGCGGCCTTGTCGAGTGCCGAGGCCCTTCGGAGCGCGAGGATCCGCGTCTCAGTGGACGCGCTCCCCGGGCCGGGGCCGGCCGCCGGTCGTCACCGTCCGGCCTTGCGCGCCGCGGCGCGAATCGCCTCCGCGTACGGGGCGTCGAGGGCCCTGGTCTCCGGGGTGAGGTCCTGGAAGGGGACCAGGGCGCCGTGGTCGGCGTTCGTCGACTGCATCCACGCCGACCAGGCGTCGTGGACGTCCTCGTCCGTGACCTGCGTCCCCTTCGCCCGGAGCAGTACGGCGTAGCTGCGGAAGAGGTCGTCGGAGTCGGCCGGCGGCGCGGCGGCGGCCGGAAGGCACGAGCGGATGAGGTCGGCGAGCTCGTCGAGGTAGGTCATTCGAGCAGCGTTCCCAGGAGGATCACCAGATACACCGCGGCGAACACCCAGGGGACGAGCCGTTCGGAGATGCCGAGTTCCGCGTACCGCTTGCGTCCGGCCTGGCGCGGGGTCTGCTTGAGGTGGTTCCACTCGTCGGTGAAGACCTTGGCCGGCAGGCCGTTCTCCAGCTCGTTGATGACTTTGAACTTCGCGGCGTTGAGGTCCCGGTAGCTGCGCAGTTGGAGCCACCACGCGGCGGACAGGGTCAGGCCCGCCGCGGTGACGGCGACCACCGACCACCACGCGGCCTCCCGCAGTTGGGGAACACCGAAGCCGACGACGGTGACCAGGGCGGTCTGCACGGAGAGGAAGAAGGCGTTGGCCGCGCCCCGGCGGGCTGACACCCGGTCGGCCATCTCCACCGCGAGCTTGTACAACTCCAGCAGTTCCGGCGGCTGGTGGGGATCGGCGGGGCGGGCGGCCACGGGGTTCACCGCTCACCGCCCGCGGCTTCCGCCGCCCGGTTCTGCCAGGTCGTGACCTGCCGGATGAGGAGGATGACCAGCACCCCGGCCACCAGGAACAGTGCCGTCAGCAGCGCGGACGCGTTGGCGTTGGCCAGCACGTCCGACTCGCTCTCCTCGGAGTTGGCCAGACGCCACTGGACCGGTTTGACGACCTCGGCCAGGATGAAGCAGGCCCACCAGGCCTTGACCAGCGTGTCGGGAGCCGGCCGCCGGGGCGCGCTGGCCCGCCAGATGTCCGTGACGACCTGGTAGGGGTACCAGAGGTTGGCCACGGGGACCGTCCAGGCCCCGACCGCCCACATCCGGGAGCGGCGATGGGCCTCGCGACCCCCCAGTGCCTCCGCGTTGATCCGTGCCCGCCACAGCCAGACCAGGAACGCCACCCCGGCCGCGGCCCAGACGACGAAACTCGCCGCCAGCGACGACACCGTCGTGAGGGTGTCCGAATCGGCGGCCGCGAGGTCCGCGTCCGTGGCCGCCCCGTTGAGGTAGTCGTGGATGAGCAGGTAGTCGCGCCAGTTGGCCACCGAGACCAGCACCTCCCGCAGGACCTCCACCGCGATCAGCACCGCCGCGGCGACGCCCCAACCGGTCACCGGCCTGTGCGTCCTCGCCCCGGTGCCGCCCGCGCGACCGGCGCCGTGTTGCTGTGCGTTGCTCATGGGTTCCCTCCGTTGACGTGCTGTCCTCGACGTGTCCTCGACGTTTCTTCGAGGTGTCCTCGATGCGTTCCCGACGCGTCCTCACCGCGTCCTCGACGTCGCGCCGGGCTCCGCCGCCCGGCGCCGGTTGCGGCCGGGCACTCTCAGGGAGCGGCGAGTGCGAGCAGCCGGTAGAGCAGGACCAGGATCGCGAGCGCCACCATGCCCTTGCCCCAGGTGCCGAGCATGTTGATGTCGCTGCGCACCACGACCATCCGGCCGCGGACACCCACCGCCGCCAGTGCGGTCTTCATCGCGCCGACCGTCCGGCGCGCCGGTGAGGGGTCCCAGGTCACCTCCTTGGCCGCCCTGAGGCGACGCATGATCCAGCGCCCGTGGGGCGCCGGGCCGGACGTGGGCTGGACCGCCGTCACCTGCGGTGTCCAGTCGGGTGCGAAGGTGACGGCAGCCGAGATCCAGGAGGTGTCCGCCGCCACCCCCTCCAGCGGAAGGGGCACCGGCAGCCGGCCGTCCAGGCTGTCGATCGCCTCGCTCACCCGGCCCGGTGTCAGCAGGAGGAGCTTGCGGGCGGGCTGGGTGGCGACGACCTGGTCGATCTCCCAGCGCAGCCCCTCGCCGACACCCACCCGCAGCACGATGAGCTGGGAGAGGTCCATCAGCCGCAGGATCGTCGGCTTCCAGTCGTCCAGTGGGAGGTAGAACCGTGCCGCACCGAGCAGCGGCAGCGGCTCACCGGGTCTGCCCACCGCGATCACCGGGCCGAACGCCGCCAGGGCGGAGGCGAGTTGCTCCTCCCGGGAGTGGATGTTGAGCGCCTGCCCGTCGTCGACCTGGGCCGCGGTGCGGTCGTCGGCGAAGCTGCGGAGGTAGAGGACGGGCCGGCGGCCGTCGGCCCGCAGGGCGCGCACCGCACCCCGGGTCGAACGGGGCCGGCTGTAGCGCAGGACCAGGAAGCCCACGCCGACCGCGGCCAACCCCACCGGGAGCAGCAGGACTTGGACGGCCATCGGTCGGCCGTGTTCGGTCGGATTCGTTCGCTGGGCCATGCTCACGAGGGTCATCCCTCCGATGAACAGGGTGTAGCCGAGGCCGGTCGCGGCCAGGAACAGCGGCCGGCGCCAGGGCGGATGCCGCTCGGCGAACCGGCCGACCGTACGGACGGCTTCCGCGGTCGCCGCCCTGCGTCGGCGGCGGAGCCAGAGCGACGGTCCGGCGAAGGCCAGCGCGCCCGCCGTGAGCCACAGCCCCGCCAGGGTCTCGGAGCGGAGGTCCTGGTCGAGGCCCGCCCGATCCCGTTCGACGTCCGCCGCGAGCGCACCGGCCCGCGCCCGGGCGGAGGCGCCCCGGCCCAGGTCCACGAAGCCGGTGACCGCGGCGACCGTGGCCCGGGCCCGGCCGGCGGGCACGTTCTCCTCGAACCACGCCCTCGCCGCGACGAGTTCGGCGCGGGCGGTCGGGTCACCGGCCGCGAAGCGGTCCACCAGGACGGTGAACGCGGCGACGCGGGCCGGGCCGTCCTGGAGGCGGCTCTCGGCCTGTCGGCTCTCGACCACGGTGATCAGCACGTGCAGCGCGGCATAGGCGGCCACCAGCGCGATCGCCGTGATCACCCGGGAAAGCGTCCGCACACCTGATGACATTCGGCCCCCCTGCTCCGAGCACCCACGGGTGCCCGCGCTGCGTCCCGGGCACACCTGGCGTGTCCGGCCGCCGCGGGCACTCCATGATGTGGCCCAACTCACCAAGAGTTGAAGACATTTGAGCGACATATGAGCCGCGGGGGCCACTCGCCCGACCGGCGGGGCCGGGACCGCCCCATGGTTTGAGCGTTTCTGCGCAGAGCGGGGCGCGGTGGGCCGAGAGTCAGGGGTTGTGTTGCTCAAAACTGCAGTCACGATTGACATGAACCGCCCGGAGCAGCAAGCTGCTCTTTCGAAACTGCTCAAAACCAGTGTTCTTCAAGCATCTTGGATCATCCGATCAAGCACGCACGAAGGCGGTATCTGCGGTGGACAAACGTGTGCTGGCCCTCGTCTCGGCGTGTGCCCTGGGGGCGCTCGCCCTCACCTCCTGCGGCAGTGGCGGCGGGAGCGGCAGTGGTGGGGCGGACGCCGACGGGAAGGTGACGCTCAAGCTGGTGGCCGCCGACTACGGCGACAAGGAGTCCAACAGCTCGAAGAACTACTGGAACGGGGTCGCCACCGCGTTCACCGCGGCCAACCCCGGCATCAAGGTGGACGTCCAGGTGGTGAACTGGAACGACATCGACAAGCAGGTCAAGACGATGATCCAGAGCGGCAACGTGCCGGACGTGCTGCAGACCGGCGGGTACGCCGACAAGGTCGCCGACGACCTGCTGTACAAGGCCGAGGACGTGCTGTCGCCCGACACCCGGGGCGACCTGATCGACAGCTTCGCCCGGGCGGGGCAGGTCAAGGGCGTGCAGTACGGCATCCCGTTCGTGTCCTCGGCGCGGGCACTGTTCTACAACAAGGCGCTGTTCCAGCAGGCCGGAATCGGCCAACCGCCCACCAGTTGGGAGGAGTTGCGCAAGGACGCCGAGCTGGTGAAGGCCAAGGTGCCCGGGGTCACGCCGTACGCGCTGCCGCTGGGGCCGGAGGAGGCCCAGGGCGAGAGCATGATCTGGGAGCTGGGCAACGACGGCGGGCCGACCGGGAAGGACGGCACGTACACCCTGAACAGCCAGGCCGACATCGACACCTTCCGCTGGCTCAGGTCCAACCTGGTCGACCCGGGGCTGACCTACGCCAACCCGGCCACCACCGACCGCAAGACCGCGTTCGCGGACTTCGCGGCCGGGAAGGCCGCCATGCTCAACGGGCACCCGTCACTGATCCAGATGGCGCAGGACGGCAAGGTCGACTACGGGGTCGCCCCCATCCCCGGCAAGAACGGCCCGCTGGCCTCCACCCTCGGCGTGGCGGACTGGATGATGGCGTTCAAGAAGAACGGGCACCGCGACCAGATCCGGAAGTTCCTCGACTTCGCGTACACCAAGGCCAACCAGGTCTCCTTCGACGAGACGTACAACCTGATGCCGGTGACCAAGAGCGCGCTGCAGGAGCTGACCACCGGGGGCAAGCACCAGGACCTCGCGCCGTTCTTCGCCCTGCTGCCGAACGCCGTGTTCTACCCGCTCGGCGACACCACCTGGGACGCGGTCTCGGCCGAGATCAAGAAGTCGGTCGGCAGCGCCGTCGCGGGCGACCCGGCCAAGGTGCTCGGCGACCTCCAGAAGAAGGCCCAGGACGCCGTCGCGAACAAGTGACGTCAGGCGCCCGACAGTTGACGGCCCACCCCGAGCGAGTGCCGGCCGACCCCGAACAAGTGACGGCCGGCACCCGGCGACGGCCGTGAAAGGCACCCCCGTGACTCCCAACCCCCCTGTGCGCAGAGGCCGTCGCTTCGGCCCGCTGCCGTGGATCGCCCCGGCCGTGCTGCTGATCCTCGCCGTGGTGCTGTGGCCGGTGTACGAGATGGTCCGCACCTCGTTCCTGCGGGTCAGCACCAGCGGCTTCGTCCGCGGCTCGGCCGGACTGGACAAGTACCGCAAGCTGTTCGACGAGACGGACCTCGGCCACGTCCTGCTGGCCACGGTGGCCTGGACCCTCGCCGTGGTCGGCCTGACCATGCTGCTGTCGCTCGCCCTGGCCCAGCTGTTCGACCAGCGCTTCCCCGGCCGCCGCTACGCCCGCTGGGCGCTGATCGCGCCGTGGGCGGCGTCCGTGCTGATGACCGCGATCGGCTTCCGCTGGATGCTGGACCGGACGGCGGGCGTGCTGAACACCGTCATGACCGACCTCGGGCTGGTCGACGGCCCGCGGGACTGGCTGGGCGACCCCTCGACGGCCTGGCCCTGGATGGTCTTCGTCGCCGTGTTCGTCTCCCTCCCGTTCACCACCTACACCCTGCTGGCCGGTCTGCAGACCGTGCCCGCCGAGGTGTACGAGGCGGCCCGGGTGGACGGCGCCTCGGCCTGGCAGGCGTACCGGCGGATCACCCTGCCGCTGCTGCGCCCGGCGTTCCTGGTCGGCCTGGTGATCAACCTGATCAACGTCTTCAACTCCTTCCCGGTGATCTGGGGCATGACCCAGGGCGGCCCGAGCAGCGACACGGCCACCAGCACGGTGTTCATGTACCAGTTGAAGTCCACCGACATCGGGGAGTCCGCGGCGATGTCGGTGGTCAACTTCGCCCTCGTGGTGCTGATGGTGCTGGCCTTCCTCAAGGTCAGCCGCTGGAACCAGGAGGAGAGCTGATGCCGCGCCAGAAACGTTGGAGGCCGCGCACCCTGGCCCTCGCGGGGGCGGCCTGGCTGCTGGCCGCGGTCTTCCTGTTCCCGTACCTGGAGATGGTCGTCACCGCGCTGCGCCCGGCCGACGAGCTGCGCGACGCGACGTACCTGCCACGGCACTTCGCCTGGTCCAACTTCGTCGGCGTGTGGCAGGAGTCCACGCTCGGCGACAACCTGCGGGTCACCCTGCTGGTGGCCGGCGGCTCCACCCTGCTGGCGCTGCTGGTCGCGCTGCCCGCCGCCTACTACACCGCCCGGGTGCGCTACCGGGGCCGCCGACTGTTCCTGCTGCTGGTGCTGGTGACCCAGATGTTCCAGCCGACCTCCCTGCTGGTGGGCCTCTACCGGGAGTTCTACCAGCTGTCCATGCTCAACTCGGTCTGGACGCTGATCCTCTGCAACGCCGCCTTCAACCTGGCCTTCGCGGTCTGGATCCTCACCGCGTACATCTCCTCGATCCCGGTGGAGCTGGAGGAGGCCGCCCTGCTCGACGGCCTGAGCCGGATCGGGGCGCTGCGCCGGGTGGTGCTGCCGCTGGCCCTGCCGGGCGTGGTCACGGCGGTGATCTTCACCTTCATCTCCGCCTGGAACGAGTTCGTCATGGGCCTGACGCTGTCCACCGATCCGGGCAGCCAGCCGCTGACCGTCGGGATCAACAGCTTCATCGGCAACTACACCGTCCAGTGGAACTACCTGTTCGCCGGCTCGGTCGTCGCGATCGTGCCGGTGGTGGTGCTGTTCGCGCTGATCGAGCGGCACGTGGTCTCCGGCCTGACCGCCGGATCCGTCAAGTAGCGCTTCCCGTCAGCAGATAGACCCTCCCCCGAGCCCCCGAGCCCCCGAGTCGACAGGAGAACCCCCGTGCGCCTGCTCCGACCCCAGCTCCGCCGGGCCGCCCTCGCGGCAGCCCTGACCAGCCTCGCCGCCGTCACCGGCCCCGTCGTGCCGGCCCACGCCGCCGGCCCGCCCGCTGCCGTCCTGGACGGCAGCCACCAGAACGTCACCTGGCAGAGCCCCACCTACGCCAAGGGCACCCTCGGCGGCGCCACCTCCTGCCCCGCCGTCGCCCAGGACCCGGACGGCGCGGTCTGCGCCCGCTTCGACCTGACGGTGAACGTCCCGAACGGCTACTGGGACGACAACCCCGAGGGCGGCGTCCCGATCTCCGTCCAGTGGCAGAACCCCACCGACGACTTCGACCTGTACATCTACGACGCCAACGGCAAGGAGGTCGCCGAGAGCGCGGGCACCGCCGACCCGGAGGCGACGGTGATCCCCAAGGCCTCCGGCACCTACCACGTCCTGGTCGTCCCGTACGACGTGCACGGCGGCTCCTTCACCGGCCGCGCCTACCTGCCGCAGACCGCCGACGCCGGCGACCTCACCTCGTTCAGCGGCGGCAAGGGCAGCTACGACATCGCCGCCGGCACCCTCAAGGCCAAGGTCGACTTCCTCGCCGACGACCAACTGCGGCTGCGCGCCGCGCCGGACGGCACCATCACCGACCCGGCGGGCAGCACCATCATCCGCAAGCAGCCCGAACTCCAGCCCCGCACCTCCTCGTTCGATGCCGGCGACTACTACGGCATCCGCTCCGGCCACGTCGTACTGCGGGTCTACAAGCACCCGCTGCGGTTCGGCCTCTACCAGGCCGACAACCGCACCGCGATCTGGCAGGAGAACGCCCCGATGCGCTGGTCCACCAGCGGCCTGCGGCAGAGCCTGACCCGCGGCACCGACGAGCAGTTCTTCGGCGGCGGCGAGCAGAACGGCAGCTTCTCGCACCGCGACCAGGTGGTCCACGTCGCCAACAGCACCAACTGGAACGAGGGCGGCTACAACAACTCCCAGCCCTTCTACGTCTCCAGCGGCGGCTACGGCGTCTTCCGCAACACCTTCGCCCCCGGAATCTACGACTTCGGCTCGCCGGTGCGCACCGGCCAGCAGGAACGGCGCCTGGACGCCTACTACTTCACCGGGGACGTCAAGTCCGTCATCGGCCAGTACACCTCGCTGGTCGGCAAGCCCTTCATGCCGCCGGTCTACGGCCTGGAACCCGGCGATTCCGACTGCTACCTGCACAACGCCAACCGCGGCGAGCGCCACACCACCGACGCCCTCAAGGTCGCCGACGGCTACGTGCAGAACCAGATGCCGCTCGGCTGGATGCTGGTCAACGACGGCTACGGCTGCGGCTACGAGAACCTCCCGCAGACCGGCGACGGCCTGCGCAAGGACCACGCCCAGCTCGGCCTGTGGACCCAGAACGGCCTGCCCAACCAGGCCGAGGAGGTCAAGGCCGGGGTCCGGGTCCGCAAGCTCGACGTCGCCTGGGTCGGCAACGGCTACGACTTCGCGCTGAACGCCTGCGACCAGGCCAAGGCCGGCATCGAGGACAACAGCGACGCCCGCGGCTTCGTCTGGCTGCCGGTCTCCTGGGCCGGCGCCCAGCGCTGCGGCGTGCTGTGGAGCGGCGACCAGAGCCTGTCCTGGGACTACATCCGCTGGCAGATCCCCACCTACGCGGGCGCCACCATGTCCGGCATCGCCTACGACACCGGGGACGTCGGCTCGATCTTCCGCCGCGACCCCAAGATGTACACCCGCGACCTCCAGTGGAAGGCCTTCCTGCCGACCATCATGACCATGGACGGCTGGGCCAAGGACATGACCGGCAAGGAGCAGCGCGACCAGCAGCCCTGGCTGGACGGCGAGCCCTACACCTCGATCAACCGCAAGTACCTCCAGCTCAAGGAACGCCTGCTGCCGTACATGTACACCCTGTCCGCCGAGGCCACCCGCACCGGCATCGGCGCCGTCCGCCCGCTCGCCCTGGAGTACCCGCACGACAAGGCCGCGCTCGGCCCGAACGCCACGTACGAGTTCCTCGCCGGGCCGGACTTCCTGGTCGCCCCGGTCTACTCCGACACCTCGGTGCGCAACGGCATCTACCTGCCCGAGGGCACCTGGACCGACTACTGGACCGGGCGCACCTACCAGGGCCCCACCACCATCGACGACTACTCCGCCCCGCTGGACACCCTGCCGGTGTTCGTCAAGGGCGGCGCCATCGTCCCGATGTGGCCGCAGGGCACGCTGTCCTGGCAGAACCGCGACAAGGGCGAACTCGACTACGACCTCTACCCGAAGGGCGACTCCTCGTACACCCTGTACGAGGACGACGGCGTCACCCGCCAGTACAACGCCGGCTCCTCCGCGACCCAGCAGGTCGAGGTCCACGCCCACGGGCCCGTCACCACCGTCGAGGTCGGCGCCAGCGAGGGCAGCTACACCGGCAAGCCGGACGCCCGCTCGTACCGCTTCACCGTGCACGGCCAGTCCGCCCCGCGCCTGGTCGTCACCCAGGGCGGCCGGCTCCCCGAACTCCACTCGGCCGCCGCCCTCGACACCGCTGCCTCCGGCTGGTTCTTCGACACGGCGACGGGCGTGACCCACGTCAAGACCCCGTCGGTCCCCACCGACGACGAGTTCTCGCTCCACCTGATCCACTGAACCCTTGACGCTGAGGCCCCCGGGGAACCACCCGGGGGCCTCGGCGTCGGCGGGCCCCGGCCGCTCCGGTGCTCAGGAGGTTCCGGTCGCGGCCCAGAGCCTCCCGAGCGCGGCCATGCGGCGCAGAACGGGGACGGGGATGGCGGGGTTGCGGACGGCGTGCTCGGCGCTGTCGGCTTCGAGCAGCAGCGTCACCAGCAGATCCGGCGGTAGGGCGGGGTTGAGCCGGACCCGCCGGCGCACGCCTCCGTCGGTGTCGGTGACGAGCCGCCGGAGCGATTCCGGCGAGAGGCGCCGGTCCTGGGCGGCAGCCGCGCGGACGAGCGGATCGGGGTCGCGGCCGAGCTGCTCGACGAGGGCGCCGGTCGAGGCCGGGTCGTCGAGGGCGAGGGCCCGCAGGCGCGGGTTCGGGTCCGTCGCGTAGCGCAGCAGGCCCGCGCGGGGGAAGTTGGGGTGGTTGTGCGGTCGGCCGGGGAAGGACAGGCTCCCGTCCCACCAGGCGGCCACGTCCAGCAGCAGCTCCGGTGGAGCGTCGTCGCACGACTCGGCGAGGAAGAGCCGCACGACCCGGTCCCGGTCGCGGGCGAGCCCGGCCACCACGTCCGCGGGCAGGCGCGGCGCCCTGGCGACGCTGCGGCGGATCAGCAGGTTCGGCGAGGCCGCGAGCTGACGCATGGCGTCGGCGTCCCCGTGCAGGGCGCCGATCCACCACAGCGCCGTCGTTTGGCCCTCCGGGTCGATGTCGGGGACGTCGGCGGCCATCGCCGCGATCTCCTCCGGCGTCCCGGGCGGCGTGGCGTCGGGGTGCGGGGCGCGGCCGACGCCGCGGCCACCGCGGGAGAGCCGCCGGGCGGCCAGTTGCTCGCCCGCGAGCTCCTTGAAGAGCCCTCGTAGCCCGGCACCCGGCGTGGCGGCGACGAGCCGGTCCCACTGTGCGGCGGAGAGGCGACCGGATTCCGCGGCGATGACGCGCACGCGCCTGGCCCCGTGGACGACCACGGCGTCCACGACCTCGGGCGGCAGGTCCTCCCGCCAGAGGAAGCCGGCTTCCTCGGCGTCCAGGAGGCTCAGGAGCACGTCGACGGGCGCCGAGCGGTTGAAACCGAGCCCGGAGAGCCAGGAACGGGCCACGTCCCGATCGAGGTCGGTGGCCGCGGTCAACCTGCTCCAGGCCTCGTCGGGCACGTCGGGCACGTCGGCAGCGTGTACATGGGTCGTCCCGGTCATTGGCCAAAGGCTAGAGCACCGGACCGGCCGCCCCGGCCCGAGGGCAGGGGGAGCGCATTCACCGGGGGGACCGCCCGGAACGTCGTAAAGCTGCTCGACAGCCGGATGCCAGCCCGAACAACCCCCGCCGCCTCCCGCCCGTTCGAGCCCATTCCGACCGCGACACGGGTCCGCCGGGGACACCGGCCGGTCGGGTGCGGAAGGGTGAGGCCGCCGCCCGTCCCCGGGGTGCGCGGGGTGGGGGCGCGGCGGGGGTGCGTGGGGGCGCCCCACGGCGGGGGGGGCCCCCTCGCGGGACGTCGGGGGGTACCGTAAG
>NZ_JBHZCN010000013.1:100837-110736 GCF_042755465.1 Kitasatospora sp. NPDC059160
CCCGCGGGGTACCCCGGCGGGGGGGGGGGGTTGGGGGGCGCCCCCCCCCCCCCCGGGGCCCCCCGCGGGGCCCCCCGGGACGGGTGGCTTTGCGGCCACGACCGGCCGGAGCGACCCGAGACCGGGATGGTGGCATGACCCTTCAGGACACCCCGACCGCCGGAACCACCCGGCACGGGGACTTCGCCGAGCTGCGCCGACGCGTCGGCGAGGCCGGGCTGCTCCGCAAGCGCCCGCTGTACTACGGCTGCCGGGCCGCCGCCCTGCTGGGCGCCCTCGTCCTGCTGCTGGCCGGTTTCGCCGTCGTCGGCGCGAGCTGGTGGCAGCTCGCGCTGGCGCCCGTACTCGCCCTCGTGCTGGGCCAGTTGGCGCTGCTCGGCCACGACGTCGCGCACCACGCGGTGTTCTCCGGGCGCCGGAGCACCGACCTCGCGGGCATCCTGCTCGGCAACCTGGTGGTCGGGATGAGCTACGGCTGGTGGGTCAGCGACCACAACCGCCACCACGCCCACCCGAACCGGGAAGGGCGCGATCCGGCCGCCAACGCCATGCTCTTCGTCCGCACCGCCGAACAGGCGGCCCGTACCAAGGGGTTGAGGAGGACGGTCGCCAAGTACCAGGCGGAGCTGTTCTTCCCGCTGCTCTCGCTCCAGGCCCTCGGCCTGGTCGTCGCCACCGCCGTGACCCTGACCCGGGGCCGGCTGCGCCACCCGGTGCTGGAACGGACCCTCGCCGCCCTGCACTACGCCCTCGCGGCGGGCCTGCTGCTGGCCGTCCTCACCCCGCTCCAGGCGCTCGCCTTCGCCGTGCTGTGCGGCGCCGTGCTCGGCGTCTACCTGGGCTGCATCTTCGCGCCCAACCACAAGGGCATGCCGATGACCGGACCGGACGAGCAGCCCGCCGACTACCTCCGGCGCCAGGTGCTGCCCTCCCGCAACCTGCGCGCCGGGCGGTTCACCCACTTCCTCTTCGGCGGCCTCGGCTACCAGATCGAGCACCACCTCTTCCCGGCCATGCCCGTCCCGGCGCTGCGCCCGGCCTCGCGGATCGTGCGCGCCTACTGCGCGGAGGTCGGCCTGCCGTACGCCGAGGCGGGGCTGGTCGACTCGTTCCGGGAGATCCTGCGGGACCTCCGGGCGGTGGGCCACTGCGTCGACGCGCCGCCGAGCGCGGCCGTACCCGGGGCCAGGGCCGAGGACGGTCGTGCCCGGGTCGAGAGTGGGGCCGCCCGCATCGAGAGCGGGGCCGCCCGGTGAGCCGCCTCCTGTCGGGGCCGGTGACGCTCGGCACCGCCGCACCCCCCACCCCTGGGCCGGACGGCGGACCGCTGCGGGTCCTGATCGTCACCGAGTCCTTCCCGCCGCAGCTCAACGGCGTCGCCCACAGCGTGCTGCGGACCGCCGAGCACCTGAGCGCCCGTGGCCACCGCGTCCTGGTGGTCACCCCGGCGACCCGCTCCCGGCGCGGCCCCGAGCGGGTGGACGGCTACCAGGTGCTCAGGGTCCCGTCCGTTCCGCTGCCCGGCTACCCGGAGGTGCGGATCGCCCTGCCCGGCGGGCAGTTGGCGGCCGCGATCGAGCGGCACCGCCCCCAGGTCGTCCACCTGGCCGGGCCGTTCGCCCTCGGCGCGGCCGGCGCCGCGGCCGCCCGGCGGGCCGGCGTCCCGGCCGTGGCGGTGTTCCAGACGGACATGGCGGCCTACGCCCGGACCTACCTCCCGTTCGCGGGCGAGGCCGGTGCCCGGACGGCCTGGCGGATCCTGCGGCGGGTCCACGGCGCGGCCGCCCGGACGCTGGCGCCCTCCCGGGCGTCGCTGGACGCGCTGGCCGCCCACGGCGTCCCCCGGCTCCACCTGTGGCCGCGCGGGGTCGACCGGGAGCGCTTCCACCCGCGCCACCGCGACGAGGCGCTGCGCCGCCGGCTCGCCCCGCGCGGCGAGGTGCTGGTCGGCTACGTCGGACGGCTGGCGGCCGAGAAGCAGGTCGACCGGCTGGTGCAGGCCTCCCGGCTGCCGGGCGTGCGGCTGGTGGTGGTCGGCGACGGCCCGTGCCGCGCACCGCTGGAGGCCGCACTGCCGGACGCGGAGTTCCTGGGCCGCCGCACCGGGCACGAACTCGCCCGGCTGTACGCCTCGTTCGACGTCTTCGCGCACACCGGACCGTACGAGACCTTCGGCCAGACCGTCCAGGAGGCGATGGCCAGCGGCCTGCCGGTGGTCGCCCCGGCGGCCGGCGGGCCGCTGGACCTGGTCCGCCCCGGGCGCACCGGCTTCCTGGTGCCGCCCGGCGCGGGCGAGGAGTTCCGGACGGCCATCGACCGGCTCGCCCGGGACGCCGGCCTGCGGGCCGAACTCGGCCGGGCGGGCCGCGCCGCCGTGGCCGAGCGCGACTGGGCGTCGATCGGCGACCGGCTGATCGGGCACTACCGCCTCGCCATCGCGGAGACCACCGGAGCGTTGCGGCGGTGAGCCGCGCGACGCCACCGCCACTCCACCGCAGCTCCGCTCCCGAAGGAACCAGCCCCCGTGCACCAGCCGCTCGCCGCCGCCTACACCCCCGGCACCGCACCCGCCGCCGACACCGCCGTCTTCCTGCACGGCCTGGGCGGCTGGACCGACAACTGGGCGGCCCTGATCGGCCAGTTGCGCGGCGCGGTGCACTGCCTGGCCCTGGACCTCCCCGGCTACGGCCGGTCGGCGCCCCCGCCCGGCGGCCTCGTCACGGTCGAGGGCCAGTCCGCGGCCGTCGCCGCCCACCTGGACCGCGCCGGGCACCGCCGGGTCCATCTGGTCGGCAACTCCCTCGGCGGCCTGACGGCCATGCACATCGCCTCCCATCGGCCCGAGTTGGTCGCCTCGCTGACCCTGCTCGCCCCCGTGCTGCCCGCCCTCCCCTCCCCCCAGGCCCTGCGCGCGGCGCTGCTCGCCCTCCCCGGCGCCCCGCGCCTGTACGCCCGGCTGCTCGCCGAGCGGAGCCCGGACCGCCAACTGGACGACCTCTACCGGCTGATCTACGCGGACCCCGCCCGGGTCCGCCCCGAGGTGCGCGCGGCGGAGGCCCGTGAACGGCTGCGCCGCAGCGAACTCCCGTACGCGGGAGGGATGCTGCCCGCGGGCATGCGGGCCGTGGTCCGCTCCTCCCTGCACCGGGGCGCCGCCTCCCCCTGGCACCAGGCGGGCCGGATCACCGCCCCCACCCTGCTGGTCTACGGCCGGGAGGACCGTCTCGTCCCGTTCCGGCTCGCCCCGCGCGCCTACGCCGCCTTCCGCGACGCCCGCCTGCTCACCCTCCCCGACACCGGCCACGTCGCCATGCAGGAACGCCCCGCCCCGGTCGCCGCCGCCCTCCGCGCCCTGATCGCCGAGACCGGACGGGCACCCGTACCCGTCCCGGTGGCCTGACGCCCCGCCGTCGTGCCGGTCAGAGCCCCGGCGTGCGGTGCAGGGAGATCAGCAGGCGCCAGACCCGCTCGGCGACCCGCTCCGGCTCCGCCGCGATCCGGCCGTGCAGCCAGTCGGCGAGCACCCCGGTGAACGTGCCGGCGACCGCGGCCGCCACCAGGTCTGGTTCCGGCGCTCCGGCCAACGCCCGCTCGGTGCGGCTGCGTTCACGCAGCTCGCGGTTGAGCACCAGGCCGAGCGGCCCGCCGCCGCCCGGTGCCAGCAGGGCGCGGTGGAGCCCGGCGTGCGGCACCAGCTCGGTGAAGAACCCGGTGAGGGCGGGCGGCGGGACGTCCGGGTCGGGCACGCCGCGCCAGGCGTGCAGCGCGTCCACCGCCACCCGGACCAGGTCGGCGCAGGCGTCCACCGCCAGCGCCTCCAGATCGGCATAGTGCACGTAGAAGGTGGCCCGCCCCACCCCGGCCCGGCGCACCAGGGCGGCGACGCTGACCTCCGCGAGCGGCCGCTCGGCGCACTCCGCCAGCAGCGCCCGCCGCAGGGCGGCCCGGGTCCGCTCGGCCCTGGGGTCCACGGCGCCCCTCGGGTTCAGGGCATCCCTGGGGTTCAGGGCGTCCCACGGGTCCGGGGCGGCGCTCATCCGGCCACCAGGACGGCGCCGAGGGCAACCGCTCCGGGCAGGGCCTGGGCGAGCAGGATCCGCCGGTTCGCGGTGGCGCCGCCGTACAGCCCGGCCACCACCACGCAGGACAGGAAGAACACCTGCACCTGGTGGCCCGTGGTACCGCCGGCGAGCAGCCCCCAGACCAGCCCGGCGGCCAGGAAGCCGTTGTAGAGGCCCTGGTTGGCGGCCAGCGGCGCCGTCGCCCGGGCGAGCTCCGGGTCGAACCCGGACAGCTCTCGGCCGGGCCGCCGCTCCCACAGGAACATCTCCAGCACCAGGATGTACCCGTGCAGCACGGCCACCAGGCCGACCAGCAGTTCCGCCGTCGTACGCATCGTCAGCTCCCGAGTTCATGGACAGGTGTCCTTCTTATCTGGACACCTGTCCATGAAGTCCACCGGCACCCGCCGTCCGCCGCCAAAGCGGGTCGTTGGACCACGTACGGAACCTTGAGAGCACGAGCAGCCCATGGCAGGCTCATGGCGCATGATCGATGATTTCGCGAAGGACAACCTGCACGCGAGACTGCGGCGGGACCGCGAGGCACTGCTCTGGAAGCTCGACGGATTGTCCGAGTACGACGCCCGCCGACCGTTGACGGCGACCGGGACCAACCTCCTCGGCCTGGTCAAACACGTGGCCACCGTCGAGGCCAGGTACTTCGGCGAGGTCTTCGACCGCCCGTCCCCGGAGCCGCTGCCCCGGTGGCAGGACTCCGACGGCGGCGATCTGTGGGCGACCGAGGACGAGACCCGCGATCAGGTCATCGGGTTCTACCGGCGCACCTGGGAACACGCGGACGCGACGATCAACGGGCTTCCCCTCGACGCCCCCGGCCACGTGCCGTGGTGGCCGGGGCCTCATGCCGACACGAACCTGTTCGCCGTCATGGTCCATGTCCTCGGCGAGTCCAACCGGCACGCCGGGCACGCCGACATCCTGCGCGAGGGCCTCGACGGCCGGACCGGGATGCGCCCCGAACACGAGCAGCAGGTCGACGAGCAAGCCCGTGCGGCCTACGTCGCGAAGGTCGAGCAGGCCGCCAGGTCGGCCGCACCGATCAAGGCTTAGAGGGTGTCGACGGGCGGCCGACGGGCCGCCGACGAGCGGCCGGCGCCCGGTCCGGGGGATCCTGCACCTGGGCGGCGGCGCGAGCGCCGGCCACCGCAGCGGCACCGCCGCTCCCGAGAGGAGACCCGGACCATGGACGAGGACCCGGCCGACGAGACCGTCCTGCGCGAGGTGCTCGACCGCTGGAAGGACGCGGTCGACCGGCACGAGCCCGAACGCGTCGCCGCCCTCTTCGCCGAGGACGCGGTCTTCCAGGGCCTGCACCCCTACAGTGTCGGGCGGCCCGGGGTGGCCGCCTACTACGCCGCCCAACCCGCCGGCATGACCGCCGAGTACGAGATCCTGACGATCGACCGCCCGGCCCGGGACCTCGTCCGCGGATACCTGGCCGTGGACTTCTCGTTCACCGACCGCCCGACGCTGAGCGTCTTCCTCGGCGTCCTGCTGCAACGGACCGCCGACGGCTGGGCGATCGCCCACTACCAGGTCTCCCTCCTGCCCCGGGAGGCCGCCGCGCCCCTGCGCGAGTTCCTGGTCGAGATCACCACCACCGTGCCCGAGGGCACGCCCGCGGCGGAGGTCGACCGCCGGCGCGCCGCCGAGGCCGTCCGCGCCCGCGAGCTGGCCGCCGCCGGGCGCCTGGCGCGGCTGTGGCGCCCGGTCGGCGAGCTGCGCAGCATCGGCGTCTGGCGGGCCGCCGACGAGGACGAGCTGCGCGAGGAGGTGCTGGGCAGCCTCCCGCTGCGGCCGTGGATGACCCTCACGGTGACCGCCCTGGAGTCCCACCCCAACGACCCGGCCCGGCCCTGACGGCCGGACCGGGCCCCACACGGGTCGGCACGGCTCGGCCCGCCCCACCCCGACGGCGCGCCGGGCGCGCTCGACGGTCTCCGCCTTCTCGCCGACGGATGGGCACCGTGAGGCTGCTACGGCTCTGTCCTCTGCGCCGGCACGGTCCCGGCGCCCCGCTGTTGTGGAACCCGGGTGGCGCGGGCGGTCGCGAGAGCGGCCAGCAGGCCCAGGGGGAGTGCGGTGAGCCAGACCAGGGCGGGCGGTCCGATGCGGCCGAGGGCCAGCCCGGACATCGGGCCGATCGCCGAGCCGATGTCCTGCGAGGTGGACAGGGCGGCCTGGTAGGTGGCGCTGCTGCCCGCCGGGGCGTGGCGGCTGACGAACGCCGAGGTGGTGGGGCCGTAGATCATCATGCCGAAGGAGGTGACGAGGGCCGCGGCGACGAGGGCGGGGTAGCCGAGGCCGGCGGCGGCGAACCCGGCGAGGCCGGCTCCTTGGAGGGCGGCGCCCAGGAAGAGGAGCCGGGCGGTGTCGCGGCGGCGGGCCCAGCGGCTGACGCGCATCTGGAACAGGATGATCGCGAGGGCGTCGACGGCGAACAGGATGGCGTAGGCCGTGGGGCTTATGGAGTCCACGCGGTTCAGGAGGACCAGGCCGTCCGCTTCCCACCAGGTGAAGGTGACGGTCAGCAGGCTGCCGCCGAGGATCAGCAGGGCCAGTCTGCGGTCGCGCAGGATGTGGGTGAACGGGCTGTGCACGTTCTCGGCCTCGCCGCCGGTTGCCTCTTGTGCGGTCTCGGGACCTGTGACGCGGTCGGCGGGGACGGTGATGAACACGGCGATCGCGGCGGCGACGAGCAGTACGCCCGCTACGGCGAACACGCTCGACAGCGAGAAGGCGACGGCGACCGCGCCCAGGACCGGTCCGACCACACCGCCGATGCTGGCCACCACGCGGGTCAGTCCGTAGGCCTGGTGAAGGTCCTCATCCGTGTGGAGGTCACCGATGAGGGCGGCGATCGTGGGGTGGAACGCCGACTCGAAGAGCCCTGCCGCCAGGAATAGCACGAGGGCGAGGACGGCGTGGTGGACCAGGAAGAGGCTGCCGTAGCCCAGGGCCATTCCCGTCGTGGAGAGCAGCATCATGCGGCGGTGCCCGATCCGGTCGGCCAGGACGCCCCCGGCCAGGCCTCCGGTGAACTCGCCGGCGGCCTGGACGAGGAAGAGGGCTCCGGCCGCTGCTCCGCCGAGTCCGCCGACGCGGTGGGCCCACAGGACGATGAACGGCAGCATGATGCCGTTGGCGAGTGCGCCGAGCAGCCGCACCGCGAGGAGGCCGCGGAAGGCGAACGTCACCTGCCGTGGGGTCATTCCGTCGCGGATCCCGGGCGCCAGGGTGTTCACGTGCGGTCTCCCGGCGTGGCGGCGGGGCGGGTCTCGGCGGGTGCGGCCGGGTCGAGGGTCCGGGCCGGGCCGGTGCGGTGGCGTGTGGTGTTCATGAGGGCTTCCTCTGCCGTGAGGGCCGTTGGGCACGGCGTAGCCGCCACCCAATTACGGGTCACTGTGTCTCGAAAGAGGCTAGCACCATTTCGAGGCACGGTGTCTTGTTAAGCTGGCCCCATGCAGAGCACCCCCCCAGAGCACGCTTCACCCGGGCGCCCCCGCAGTGAGGCGGCGCGGGTCGCCGTTCTCCACGCCGTCGACGACCTGCTCGTCGAGCAGGGATACGCGGCGATGACCATGAAGGGCATCGCCGAGCGGGCCGGGGTGGGGCGCCAGACGGTCTACCGGTGGTGGTCCACGAAGGCCGAGATCCTGCTCGAGGCAAGCACCAGTGACGCCGCCCACGAACTGGCCACGGAACCCCGAGCCCGCCCCACGGACGACCTCACCGCATTCCTCGAAGCGCTGACGTGCTTCCTCACCACCTCACCCGCAGGTCTCGCCTACCGGGCCCTGCTGGGCGAAGCGCAGCACGACAGCGCCGTACGCGACCTCGTCCGCACCGCCGACCTCCTCGGCACCGCAGCCCAGGCCGTACTCGCCCGCGTGAGCCCGCACGCCGCCCACATGCCCCCCGCGCCACTGGCCGCGGCCCAGCTCACCGGGCCCGTCCTCGCCGTCATCCTGGAGACCGGCGGCCCGCTGCCACCCGCCCTGCTCGCGGACCACGCCGAAATCCTGGTCCGGGCCTGGACCACAGAACCCGCACCCCGACCCGCTACCGCCGTGCGCCCGGGCACCGCCTGATCCGCAGCGGCTCTCCTCGAATCTCCTCGAAGTGCGGTACGGGGTCCCGGTCTTCCCCGTACGACCCTTCCCCGCACGCCCCTATCCCCGCACGCCTCAGGCAGGCGCGCCGGCCGCGAGGACCTGCCGCAGGTCCTGCACGGACGCGCGGATGAGCGCCGGCAGGTCCGAACCGTCCGGGCCGACCGGGTCGGCCGGCTCGGCGATCCAGCGCGCGACGGCGACCTTGAACACGGCCATGCCCGTCTCGGCCGCCAGGCCGGCGGTCGGCGCGGGGACGCCGCGGCCGCGCAGCGCCTCGGCGGTCGCCGCCGCCATCGCGTCGAGCTTGACCAGCTCGCGTTCCCGTAGCTCCGGGCTGGCCGACACGACGGCGTCGCGCCGCCGGACCCGTTCGGGGTTCTCCTGCAGGACGGCGCCCACGGCTTCGAGGGCCGCGCCCACCGCCTCCATCGGGGCCGCGTCGGCGGGTGCCTCCGCAACCGCCCGTACCAGCAGCTCCCGCATCAACTCGGTGCCGTGGAAGAGGACTTCGCGCTTGTCGGCGAAGTGCCGGTAGAAGGTCCGCTCGGTCAGCCCGGCCCGCACGGCGATCTCCGCCGCCGTGGTCCGCTCGAACCCCTGCTCGGCGAAGAGCGCCAGTGCCGCTTCCGCCAGCCGTCCGCGCCCGTTCGGCTCCCATCTGCCCATGCGGTGATCGTACGCGATGACAGTCCCTGACATCACTGCTAGCCTGACGACAGTCACTGACATCACTCGTTCGGAGGTTCTGTCATGCACGTCTTCGTCACGGGCGCGTCCGGCTGGATCGGCTCCGCCGTCGTCCCCGAACTCATCAAGGCCGGCCACCGGGTCACCGGGCTCGCCCGGTCCGACGCCTCGGCCGCCAAGGTCGCCACCTCCGGGGCCGAGGTCCTGCGCGGCGACCTCGGCGACCTGGACGCCCTACGGGCCGGGGCCTCCGCCGCCGACGCCGTCATCCACCTCGCCTTCGTCCACGACTTCACCGCCTTCGACGCCTCGATCCGCACCGACGCCCGCGCGGCCGAGGCCCTCGGCGAGGCCCTCGAAGGCTCCGGCAAGCCCCTGGTCGTCGCCCACGGGACGCCGGCGACACCCGGGCGGACGGCCACCGAGCACGACCGCAGCGCCCCCGGCTCCCTCGGGGCGGGCCGCGAGGAGAACGCCGCGGCCGTCCTCGCCCTGGCGGAGCGCGGCGTGCGCCCGTCCGTCGTCCGACTGCCCCGCACCGTCCACGGCGACGGCGACCACGGCTTCATCGCCCAGCTGGTCACCACCGCCCGCGCCAAGGGCGTCTCCGGCTACGTCGGCGACGGCTCCCAGCGCTGGCCGGCCGTGCACGTGCGCGACGCCGCCCGCCTGTTCCGCCTGACCGCCGAGCAGGCCCCGTCGGGCTCGATGCTGCACGCCGTCGGCGACGAGGGCGTACCGACCCGCGACATCGCCGCGGTGATCGGCCGCCACCTCTCCCTCCCGACGGCCGCCGCCCCGGCCGAGGACTTCGGCTTCCTCGGCGGCATCCTCGCCGTCGACCAGCCCGCCTCCAGCACCCTCACCCAGCACCTCCTCGACTGGCACCCCACCGGCCCCGGGCTGCTCGCGGACCTCGACCAGGGCCACTACTTCCGCTGATCCCACGGCACGGGCCCGGGGGGGGGGGCCGGGGCGGGGCCGGCCGGGCCCCGGGCGGCCGCGCGGCGGCCGC
>NZ_JBHZCN010000014.1:0-110055 GCF_042755465.1 Kitasatospora sp. NPDC059160
TCCGACAGGAGGCCGTCCACACCCTCCCGGTCCGTGGTGTGGTCGTCCGCGAAACGACGGTCACCCGTCGCATCCGGCACGTACTTCACACAGACGACGATCCTCAAGCTCATGAGCGGTTTCTCCTGTCACGGGTGCACGGATGCACTGGATCCATGGCCTCAGGTCAGGCCGAGGGTACTGAGTGCCAACCCCGGCCCGGCAACGGCCCGCGTGCCGCAAGCGCCACCTGGACCGGCATGCCGGGTCGGCTGTCTGCGACTGGCATCAGAGGCTCCACCGAGAGAATACGGCACTCAGTACCCCTGGTAAAGGCACTCAGTACCCTACCCGGTGTCCGGGGCCGTGCCGGAGTGCACCAGAATGCCCGAGCGTGCCGCCCGCAGTGCCGAACCGGGGCCCGGGGCGGCGGATCGGCACCGGAGGAGGCGGCGGAGATGACGTCGGTGGACGTGCTGGTGGTCGTGCACACCACGGTCTACGGCCAGCGGCTGCGCAGCGTCCACGCCCTCCTCGACGCCGACCCGCGGGTGCGGGTCCGGTTCACGGTGGCGCCGCACACGTTCAACCGGGGTGCGGCCGCCCACGTCCGACGGCTCGGCGCCACCGTGCTGCCCTGGGCGGAGGCCGTCCGCCGGAGTTTCGACCTGGTGCTCGCCGCGGGTTCGCGAGGGCTGGAGCGACTGCACGGCCCGACGGTCCGGCTGACGCACGGCGTCGGACACAACAAGCTGTCGCCGTCCGGCATCGGGGCCGGGCGGACCGTCGCCGGGCTCGGGCCCGAGTACCTCGTCTGGCAGGGACGGCTGGTGCCCGCCGCGTACGCGCTCGCGCACCGGGACGACCGCACCGAGCTCGGTCGCGGCTGCCCGGAGGCGCTGTCGATCGCCGAGGTCGTGGGCGATGCCGACCACGACCGGATCGCCGCCGCGCTGCCCGACCGGGAGCGGTACCGGACCGCGCTCGGACTGGCGCCCGAGGAGCGGCTGGTGCTGCTCTGCTCCACCTGGGGCAGCGGCTCGCTGTTCGCGCGGCTCGACACCGTCCTGCCGCGGCTGGCCGCCGAGCTGCCCCGCCACGGCCACCGCGCCGCACTGCTGGTCCATCCCAACGTGGCCGCCGCGCACGGCCCCCGGGCCGTCCGCGCACGGGTGGCCGGCACCGCACCCGGGGCGGTCAGCGTGCCCGGGCCGGAGGAGGACTGGCGCCCCCTGCTGGTCGCCGCCGACTTCGTCATCGGCGACCACGGCTCGGTCACCCTCTACGGCACCATGACCGGCGCCCCGATCCTGCTCGCCGCCTACCCGCAGCACGGCATCAACCCGCGCTCGCCCGGCGCGCGGCTCGCCCGCACCGCGCCGGCACTCAGCCCGTCCCGCCCGCTCACCGCCCAGCTCGACCGCGCCGCCGAGCGGTACCGGCGCGAGGACTACGCCGCTGTCGCGGCCCGGATCAGCTCGGAGCCCGGCCGGTTCGACCTCAGGATGCGTCAGCTGCTCTACCGCGTCCTCGGCCTGGCCGAACCCACTCCTCCGCCCGTACCGCCCGTACTGCCGCTGCCCTCGCCGTTGTGGCTCGCGGCCGACGACGGGGTCGGTGCACCAGCAGCCATCACGGCGGCGACACGCGCGGCATCGGGGGCGCCCAGCGCCCGGTAGAGGTCGAGGGACTCCTGCCAGCGGGCGTCCGCCCCGGCGGGGTCGCCGCAGGCCAGGGCGAGGTTTCCCGTGAGTTCGAGGACCCGGGCCTCCCAGCGCCTCGCCCGGCCTTCCCGGAAGACCCCGAGCGCCTCCGCGAAGCACCGCCCCGCCTCCTCGTGGGCCCCGAGGACCGTGTGCGCCCGGCCGAGGAAGGCCAGCGCACGGGCGGCCTCGTACGCCGTGGGGAGGGTGGCGAGCTCCCGGTAGGCTCCGATGAGGACCAGGACGGCCTCGGCGGCCCGACCCTCCTCCAGCAGGATGCCGCCGAGGGCGAGTCGGGCCAGCGCCGTACCCCGTCGGTAGCCTCGGGCCGCCCGGATCGCGGCCGTCCTGCGCAGGCAGTCCGCCGCCTGGGCGAACCGGCCCTCCGCGTGGTGGGTCTGGCCGAGGCCGTAGAGGGCGTCGGCCTCGGCGAGCGCGTTGCCGGCGCCACGGGCCAGGTGGAGCGCCTCGGTGTACCACGCGGCGGCCTCCGCTCCCCGGCCGACGTTGCGCAGACCGGCGCCGCCGGAGGTGAGCATGCGTAGCTCGCCGTCGCGGTGGCCCGCCGAGCGGGCGGCGATCAGGCCGATCCGGTGGGCCTCGACCCACAGCGGGACGGGACGCAGCTGGAGGAAGAGCGGCCACATGGCGTCGACCAGCTGCCAGGCGGTGGCGGCACGACCGGTGTCGGCGGCCCAGCGGACGACGTCGGCGAGCCGCCCGGTCTCCGCGTCGAGCCAGTCGACCGCCGCCGCTTCTCCGGCGAACTCCCCGGGCACCGGTCCGGTCACGAAGTCACGGCGCAGGGTTCGATGACTCGGGGTCAGCAGGGCCTCCGCGGCCGTGGCAGTGGCCAGGTACCAGTCGAGGAGACGGTCGACGGCAGCCCGCCCCTCGGGGTGGTCGCGGATCCCCTCCCCGCACGCCGACGCGTGCAGCTTCACCAGGCCGTGGAAGCGGAAGCCGTCCGCCGCCGCCTCCAGCAGGTGGACGTCGACCAACCGGTCGAGCAGCGGCTCGGCCTCGGCCCGTTCCAGATCGCCGAGCACCCGGACGACGTCCAGGGTGAAGACCGGGAACGGCAGGAGACCCAGCAGCCGGTACAGCCGGACAGTCCCCGGGCCCAGTCCGGCCAGGGAGGCGTCCAGTGGCTGCCGCACGCCCTCTCCGTCGATGTCGAGTGCGACGAGCCGCCGGGACTCGTCGACGACGGGTCCGGCGGCGCCCAGGAGCGACTGCGCGGGCCGGGCCGCGACCCTGGCGGCGGCAAGACAGACGGCCAGCGGAAGCCCTGCGCAGCACCCCACCACCAGTTCCGCGACCGCCTGCTCCCGCGCCACCCGCTCCTCGCCGACCAGCTGGGCGAACAGTCGCACCGAGTCCTCGTCCGACAGCAGGTCGACCGGCCGGAGAACGGCACCGTCCGTGCCGAGCCGGGTGAGTCGACGGCGGCTGGTGACCACGACCACGGCGTGCTCCGCGCCGGGCAGCAGCGAGCGGACCTGGGCGGCGCTGGATGCGTCGTCGAGCAGGACGGCTATCCGGCGTTCGGCGGCGAGCGAGCGCCAGAGCGCGGCGCCCTCGGAGGGGTCGCGTGGCACCGGCGAGACGCCGAGGGCGCGCAGGAAGCCCGCCAGCACCTCGGCAGGATCCGCCGGACCGCCGGGGGCGTGGGCCCGCAGGTCGGCGAAGAGCCGACCGTCCGGGAAGCGCTCGGAATGGCCTCGCAGCCAGTGGACACCGAGGGCGGTCTTCCCCACCCCGGCGGGCCCGGTGAGCACCACGGTCAGGTCGACCGGACCGCCCGCCCTACCCAACTCTCGGTCCAGGCAGGCGAGGTCGGCGTCCCGTCCGACCAGCCGACGCGGCACGGGGGGAAGCTGCCGAGGTACCGGGGGCGAGGAGCCAGCGGGCGAGGAGTAGACGGTCAGGTCGCGGATCCGGCCCGCCTGGACGACCGCACCGGCGACCTCGCTCCCGGCAAGGGAGTTGCGCACCGTGGAACTCGGCTCACGGGTGGAGTCCGCCGCGCTCACCGGCCGCCGCCGGACCGGCGAGGACGTCGAACTCGCGGCGCCCCGCACGAATCCGGTTCCATCGGCTCCCCCTACCCGTCAGGCACAGCACGAACGAAGGACGGAGACGGCCGGAGAAGGCGCCGGAATCGTCCGGGCATCACTGATACCACGAGACATGACGGATCGTCAGCTTGATCGCCCCACGCCGTCCGGCACCACGGGCCGGTGCGGTTCGCGCCGGCCCGTGGACGCGGGGCCACGAGGTCAGGCAGCGGTCAACGCGACGGCTGCCTCTCCCGTGTAGACGCTGAAGGTCAACGACTCCTGCAGATAGAGCCGTACCGAGTCACCGTCGTGGGAGAGGTAGCCGACGGAAACGTCCTGGCCCAGGTGGAGTTCGAAGTCGCCGCCGCGGGTGGAGAGCAGGAAGGCGCCCTCGATGGCGGGGGCCCAGATGATGTCCCCGTCGAGGAGGCGGGCGATGTGGCTGGCGACGGGGTAGCCGTGGTCGGAGGTCTCGTTGACGGCGGTGTAGGCGTCGGCGCCGAGGAGGAGGGCGTAGGGGCCGCCGACGCCGGCGAGGCGGAGAGCGGTGAGGGCCTGGCTGACGGCTTCGGGGTATTCGCGGACGTCGGGCGGGAGTTGGACCGGCGGGTTGGTGGAGTCGGCGCGGATGCCCTCGATGCGGGCGGCGGGGTAGCCGTCGAAGACGGTGCGGTCCTCGGCGCGGGCGAGGGTGCGGGCGGCGTCCTTGACGGGTTGCCAGTCGGAGTCGCGGGAGCCGCGTTCGACGTCGTCGACGGCGGAGCGGCTGACGGTGAAGGGGACGCGCAGTTCGACCACCGGGCGGCTGGTGCGGGCGTGGGCCTGGACGCCGTCGAGGGGTGGGTCGATGGTGGTGAGGTGGCCGGTGCCGACGGCGGCGAGGGTGGGGCCGTCGGGACCGTCGAGGTCGACCACGCGGCGGCCGGCGACATGGAGTTTGAAGGTCTGCCGGGCCTCCTCCTCGATCTCCTCCCAGGCGGCGGCGGAGACGGGGGCGAGTTCTCGGTGCAGGTTGCTCATGGTGCGGGTCCTGTTCAGGAGGTCGGCCGTTCAGGAGGTCGGCCGTTCAGGAGGTCTGCGGTTCAGGAGGTCGGTCTGAGGCTGCCGATGCCGAGTGAGCCGTCCGGGCGGGCTGCGGGCGCGGCCGGGGCCGGGGTCGGGGTCGGGCCCGAGGCCGGGGCGGCCGGGGGCGGGGTGTCCAGGAGGTCGGCGGTCGGGACGAAGAACAGCGAACCGGTGACGGCGGTGGAGAAGTCGAGCAGCCGGTCGGTGGTGCCGGGCGGGCGGCCGAGGAACATGTTGCGCAGCATCTCCTCGGTGACCCCGGGGTCGCGCGCGTAGCCGATGAAGTAGGTGCCGAACTCGCCGCTGCGGTCGAAGGAACCGAAGGGCATGTTGAACCGGAGGATCTTCCGCTCGGCGCCGTCCGGGCCGGTGATCACGGTGAGGGCGACGTGCGAGTCGGCGGGTTTGACGTCGTCGTCCAGCTCGATGTCGGTGAGTTTGGTGCGGCCGACGGCCCCCTCCTGCTGCTCGACGGCGAGGGCGTTCCACGTGTCGAGGTCGTGCAGGTACTTCTGGACGATGACGTAGCTGCCGCCGGCGAAGCCCGGGTCCTCCTCCCCCACCACGGCGGCGGTCTCGGCCGCACGGCCCTCGGGGTTCTCGGTCCCGTCGACGAAGCCGAGCAGGTCGCGGTCGTCGAAGTACTTGAAGCCCTGGACGGAGTCGACCACGGTGGCGGCCCCGGCGAGCCGGTCGACCAGGCGGGTGGCGAGTTCGAAGCAGAGGTCCATCCGTTCGGCCCGCAGGTGCAGCAGCAGGTCGCCGGGGGTAGCCGGGGCGCGGTGGCGGGGGCCGACCACCTCCTGGAAGGGGTGGAGTCCGGCGGGACGGGGGCCGGTGAAGAGCCGGTCCCAGAGGTCGGAGCCGATGCCGGTGACGCAGGTGAGGCCGCCCTCGGGGGCCCGGAAGCCGACGGCCCGGCGCAGTCCGGCGAGGTCGGGCAGCAGGTCGCGGACGGTGGGCTCGCCGCCGGGTTCCACGGTGAGGACCAGGAAGACCGCGGCACTGGTCAGCGGGGAGAGCACGGCTTGGGGTTCGGGCTGCACGGCGGGGGTCCTCCTCGGGAGGCGGCTCGCGGAGCGCTCTCTCACGGGGTGTGAACGGATCGCGACGGATCAGCACCAATCTGATCATGCCGATGAGGACCTCGCACGGCGGGCGGCAGGGCGCGGACCTGCGGAAGGAGCGGACAGGCCGAAGGGGCGGACCTGCGGAGGGGTGGACGTGCGGAAGGGGCGGGGCGCACCGTCGCGCACCCGCCCCTCAGGTCCGGCCCTCAGACCCGCAACGCCGCCAGCTGCTCGGCGAACGGGACCACCTGCTCCGGCACCGCCGCCGCCTCCGCCGCCGGGGCCCGCCCCGCCAGCAGGGCCGCCAGCTCGCCCGCCGCGCGGTCGATCCGGCCCGGCAGGCCGTCGGTGAGCGCGTCGCCCGCCGTGCCCCAGTCGTCGGTGGCCGCGTACACGGCGGTCGGCAGCACCACCGCGCGCAGGTAGCTGAACAGCGGCCGGACGGCGTGCTCCAGGGCGAGCGAGTGCCGTGGCGTGCCGCCGGTGGCGGCGATCAGCACCGGCTTGCCGGTGAGCGCGTCGTGGTCGACCAGGTCGAAGAAGGACTTGAACAGGCCGCTGTAGGAGGCCGTGAAGATCGGCGTCACCGCGATCACCGCGTCCGCCCCCGTCACCGTCCCGATCGCCCCGCGCAGCGCGGCGGCCGGGAAGCCGGTGACGAAGTTGTTGGCGATGTCCACGGCGAGGTCGCGCAGCTCGACCACGGTGACCTCGACCTCCCGCCCCTCCAGGGCGAGCCGGCGCACGGTCGACTCGGCGAGCCGGTCGGCCAGCAGCCGCGTCGAGGACGGCTTGCTGAGGCCGGCGCTCACCACGGCCAGCTTGAACGCGGTCACTCGGCCACCTCCACGGTCTCCTTGTCACGGGCCGCGACCAGCGCGGCGTGGGTCGGCCCGTCCGGGACCTCGGCCGGACGGCCCTTGGCGAACTCCTCGCGCAGCACCGGCACGACCTCCTCGCCCAGCAGGTCCAGCTGCTCCAGCACGGTCTTGAGCGGCAGGCCGGCGTGGTCCATCAGGAACAGCTGGCGCTGGTAGTCGCCGAAGGTCTCGCGGAAGGTCAGCGTCTTCTCGATGACCTCCTGCGGGCTGCCGACGGTCAGCGGGGTCTGCTCGGTGAACTCCTCCAGCGAGGGCCCGTGCCCGTACACCGGCGCGTTGTCGAAGTACGGGCGGAACTCGCGGACCGCGTCCTGGGAGTTCTTCCGCATGAACAGCTGGCCGCCGAGGCCGACGACCGCCTGCTCGGGGGTGCCGTGCCCGTAGTAGGCGTAGCGCTCGCGGTAGAGGTCGATCAGCTTCTGGAAGTGCTCCTTGGGCCAGAAGATGTTGTTCGCGAAGAAGCCGTCCCCGTAGTAGGCGGCCTGTTCGGCGATCTCCGGGCTGCGGATCGAGCCGTGCCAGACGAACGGCGGGACGTCGTCCAGCGGGCGCGGGGTGGAGGTGAAGGACTGCAGCGGGGTGCGGAAGCGGCCCTGCCAGTCGACGACCTCCTCGCGCCACAGCTGGTGCAGCAGCGCGTAGTTCTCGACCGCGAGCGGGATGCCCTGGCGGATGTCCTTGCCGAACCACGGGTAGACCGGGCCGGTGTTGCCGCGGCCCATCATGAGGTCCACCCGGCCGTCGGCGAGGTGCTGGAGCATCGCGAAGTCCTCGGCGATCTTCACCGGGTCGTTGGTGGTGATCAGCGTGGTCGAGGTCGAGAGGATGATCCGGTCCGTCTGCGCGGCGATGTAGCCGAGCATGGTCGTCGGCGAGGACGGGACGAACGGCGGGTTGTGGTGCTCGCCGGTCGCGAAGACGTCCAGGCCCACTTCCTCGGCCTTGCGCGCGATGGCCACCATCGCCTTGATCCGCTCGTGCTCGCTCGGGGTGCGTCCGGTGGTCGGGTCGGGGGTGACGTCGCCGACGGTGAAGATTCCGAACTGCATGCTGCTCACCACACTCCAGGAGGTCCAAGTCGTTCAACTTTCAACCACCCTAGCACGCAGGCGCGGATCGTTATTCCCGCGCTTCCCGCCGACAATGGAAGGCGGGCCCCGGCAACCGCCGGAGCCCGCGGAAGGACGGCGAACCGATGGCGCCGTACATCGCGGTGAGCGCACTGAGCCACGAGGGCCTGGTGCGGGAGCACAACGAGGACAGCCTCACGATCGGCCCGTGGACGCTCTGCGCCACCGTGACCACCGACCCGCAGACCCTGCTCTTCCCGCTCGGCCCGCCCTGCGTGGTCGCCGTGACCGACGGCCTCGGCGGCCACCCCGGCGGCGAGGTGGCCAGCGCCCTGGTCGCCCGCCGGCTCGCCGCCGCCGGGGGCGGACTGGACGGCGAGGAGGCCGTCCGGGCGGAGCTCCAGGAGTGCAACCGGGCGGTCTACGCGGCCGCCGCCGGGGAGCCGGAGCTGGCCGCGATGGGGACGACGGTCGCCGGGCTGGTGCTGCTGCCCGACCGGGCCGTGGTCTTCAACGTCGGCGACAGCCGGGTCTACCGGATCAGCAGTGGCGGGCCGGAGCCGTCGCCCCCGGAGCCGTCGCCCCCGGAGCGGTCGAGCCCGGAGCGGGGGACCTCGGCGCGGGAGGCCCCGGCGCGGGAGGCCCCGGAGCGGGTGAGCCTGGAGCGGGTGAGCGTGGACGACAGCCCGCCGCTGCCGCCCGGACAGCGCACCACCCCGCTGGTCACCCAGACCCTGGGCGGCTCGCTCGGACTCACCTTCGTCGAACCGCACGTACGGGTCTCGCCGCTCGCCGCCGGCGACCGCTACCTGGTGTGCAGCGACGGCCTGACCGACCCGGTGCCCGAGGAGGAGCTCGCCGGACTGCTCGCCCGCGCGGACGGGCCCTCCGACCGGGCCGACGGCAGGGCCGCCTTCGAGCTGTGGAAGGCGGCCGTCGAGGCGGGCGGTCCGGACAACATCACCCTGGCGCTGGTGCGGATCGGCGAGTAGCCGCGCGCGATGCCCCCAACAAGCACCGGAACGCCGGACACCGGGACGCCGGAACGCCGGAAGCCGTGCCGACGGTTCGTCAGCACGGCTTCCGGAAAAGCGAGTTGAGTCGCTGCCGGCGGCTACTTGCGCAGCAGCAGGATCACTCCGGCCGTCACCAGGCCGACCAGCACGGCAGCCGCGCCGTACGCCAGGCGGTGCGCCTTCAACACCGGCAGGAAGCGGTCCACCGCGTAGCGGCCCGGGCCGGTCAGCGCCAGGGCGGCGGCGCCCGCCGTCAGCAGCAGCTCGTACTCGCTGCCCTTCGGGGCGAAGAAGCCGCCGCCCCAGGTGACGGCGATCGCGTTGACCATCGTGCCGACGATCGCGGCGCCCGCCAGCGGGGTCAGCAGGCCGACGGCGAGGCCGAGTCCGCCCAGGACCTCGGTCAGGCCGGCCACCACGGCCATGGCGTTGCCGGCCGGGTAACCGCTCATGGTGAAGAACTGACCGGTGCCGTCGATCCCGCCGCCCCCGAACCAGCCGAACAGCTTCTGACTGCCGTGCGCGGCCATGGTCAGGCCGAGCACCAGGCGCAGGAGCAGGAGTCCGGCGTCGTAGGCGTGCGGGGAGGTCGTCGCGGACCCGGAGCCGCCCCGTGCGGAGCGGGCGGCGGGGCTGGTGGGACTGGTGGCGGCGGTCGTGCTCGGGCTGCTGCTCGGCATGCGCGTCTCCATCGATCGGGGTCGGTCGTAGGGGTGTGTGTGGTGATGCGGCCGGGCGGGGTGGGACACGCCGCGCCTTTTGTTCAAATTTGAACCGGCCACTCCTCGACCGTACCGTGGAGTTCGAATTTGAACAACTGACGGTGCATGGACGACTCGCGCACCCCACCGGGGCCGGGGCAGGGTGGAGACATGGCTCACCGCAGGCAACGCCCGCCGGCCGACCGGCCCGGCACGCCCTACCCCGAGGCGCTCGCCGCCTTCGACGAACGGGTCCGGCTGATCGCCCCCGGCCATTGGGACTCCCCCACCCCGTGCGCCGACTGGACGGTGCGGGACCTGGTCAACCACCTCACCGGCGAGCAGCTCTGGGTCCCCGACCTGCTGATGGGCGCCACCATCGCCGAGGTCGGCGGCCGCTACGACGGCGACGTGCTCGGCGACGACCCGGTCGCCGCCTGGAACTCCGCCGCCGAAGCCGCCCGGCAGGCCTGGGACGTGCCCGGCGCCACCGAACTCACCGTCCACCTCTCCTTCGCGGACGTCTCCGGGCAGTACTACCTGGACCAGCTCACCACCGACCTGGTCGTCCACGCCTGGGACCTCGCCGAGGGCATCGGCACCCGTACCCGGCTCCCGGCCGGCCTGGTGGACTTCGCGCTCGGCGAGATCGGCGGCTACGGCGACCTCTCCGGCAGCGGACTCTTCGACCCGCCGCTACCGGTGCCCTCGGACGCCGCCCCGCAGACCCGGCTGCTGGCCCTCACCGGGCGGCGGGACGGCGGCTGAGCAGGGATCTCCCCGCGGAACCCGCACCCAGCAGCGGCCCGGACCGGGGTTTCGCGCGGCGGCGCCGGATACTGGACAGTACGGGGGGCGAGTCCTGATCCCGGACGAGAGGCGGGCACGCCATGAGCCGCAGGCCGGACATCCTCGGCGAGTTCACCGCCGACCACAAGGCGGCCACCGACCTGCTCGACCGCGCCGAGGCGGCGCCGGCCGGCTCGGCCGAGCGCGGCGAGCTGGTCAGCAGGCTGACCGACCTGCTGTTCAGCCACTGCGCCGCCGAGGAGGAGCACCTCTTCCCGCTCGTCCAGCACGACGTGCCCGAGGGCGGGGCCCTGGTGTTCAGCAGCATCCACGACCACCTCGCGATCGGGCAGTACCTCGCCGACCTGCAAGGACTCGGCCCGGACGACCCGGCGTTCGACACCCTCCTGCACGGCCTCGGCGACACCCTCCGGCGGCACCTCACCGGCGAGGAGAAGACGGTCTTCCCGGCCGCCCGCAAGGCCCTGCCCGCAGCGACCCGCGCGGAGCTCGGCGAACGGCTCCGGGCCCAGCGGGCGGACACCGAGCCGACGGGCAGCGATCCTGCGGGCACCGAAGCGAGAGGCACCGAACCAGCGGGCACCGAGGCGACGGGCACCGAACAGGCGGGCACCGAACCGGCGGGCAGCGGCCCCGCGGGCTGAGGCCGGTCAGCTCTTCGGGCTGATCACCGCGAAGCGGGCGCCGTCACGGTCCCGCAGCCGGGCCACCCGGCCGTACGGGGAGTCGAAGACCGGTCCGATCCCCGCCCCGCCCAGCTCAACCGCCCGCGCCACCGCCCGGTCGGTGTCCGGGACGGCGAAGGAGACCTCCCAGTGCGGCGGTGGGCCCGCCGGTCCGCCCGCCTGCTCCTTGGCCAGCGCCGCGACGCTGTGCCCCTCCGCGCGCAGCACCACCCGGTCGTGCTCCCAGCGGACCTCGAAGCGCTCCGGGTCCCGGCCGTCCCAGCGGAACACCTCGCCGTAGAACAGCGCCGCCGCGAAGGGGTCCGGGGTGCGCAGCTCGATCCAGACCGGCGCTCCCGGCACGTCCAGCCGCCGGGCCCGGCCCGGCGGGCCCTCCCAGATGCCGAACACCGCCCCGGCCGGGTCCGCCGCGAAGGCCACCCGCCCGGCGTCGAAGGCCAGCGGGCCGACCGCCAGGGTCGCGCCGCGCTCGCGCACGGCGTCGGCGGCGGCGTCGGCGCTCTCCGTCCCGAAGTAACTGGTCCAGGCGAGCGGTACCGCCCCCAGGCCCGCCACCCCCAACCCGGCCACCGCCTCCCCGCCGGTCACCGCGTGCACGTACGGGCCGAAGCGCTCCGGGCCGGGCTCGAACTCCCAACCCAGCAGCGGACCGTAGAACCCCGTGGCGCTCTCCAGGTCCCGGGCCATCAGGCTCACCCAGCACGGAACGGCCGCCACGCAGCGCACCTTGGCGGTCGTCTCCTCGCTGCCCATCGCGGACCTCCTCGCCCACCCGGCCGCCGGGCCCCTCCCGACTCCCGCGGCCCACCGGCCGCCCGGGACGCCCACAGCCTAGGGCGGGCGGAGCAGCCCGCCCGGGAAGGCACGGCCGGGCTCAGCGCACCCAGTTCTTGAGCGGCTCGGTGTCGAGGACGATGCCGACCGGGTCGGGGAGGCGGACGCTCTTGCCGAAGGCGAAGGTCCGGACGGTTTCGTAGCGAACGCCGCCCGGCCGGCTGTGGACGACGGCTTCGGCGGAGTCGCGATCGATCAGCAGGTAGACGGGGATGCCGGCCTCGGCGTAGGCACGCGGCTTCTCGACGCGGGCCCGGTGGTCGGCGTCCGCATCGTCGTCAGCGACCTCGAAGACCATCAGCACCTCCTCGGCCTCCGCCCACGCACCGAGGCCGGCGAAGGCCTCCGAGGGCGCCAGGACGCCGTCAGGGTGCGCCCGCCCGTCCCGGAGCGCCTGCACCTTCAGGCCGTGGCTGTGCAGGAACTGTTCCGGCCGCACGTGCAGGCACCTGCGCACCAGCCACTCGACCACCCGTCCGTGGTTGCCGTCGGGTCGGGGCTGGACCACCAGCCGCCCGCCGAGGAACTCCAGCCGGATTCCTTCGACCGCCCGGGGGCGAGACGCGCGAGCTCCTCGAACTCCTCGGGCACCATCTGCGGGCGTCCAGGGATCACGCTCACGGGTCCTCCTCCGCCGCCTGGTTGTCCGATCGGACAACGAGGAGATCGGCGGGCGGGAACCGTAAACGTGACGCAGGTCACAGCACGGGAGGAAATTGCGGGGACAGATTCCCCGTTTGCGAGTACGTTGGAGAAAGCGGGGAGAACTTCCCCGGTATTCTGGAGGAGCACGTCGCCATGACCACCGTCGCCGCAGAGCCGGCCCATTCCACGGGGAGTGTGCGCACGCCGAAGTTGCGTGCGGACGCGAGCCGGAACCGGGAGCGGATCGTACTGGCGGCCCGGGACGCGTTCGTCGAGCACGGTGCCGAGGTGCCGCTGGACGAGATCGCGAAGCGGGCGGGGGTCGGCAATGCCACGCTGTACCGGAACTTCCCGGACCGCGCGGCGCTGATCCAGGAAGTGGCGCTGCTCGTCAAGAACCGCATCCTGGCCCTCGCCGAGACGGCGACGGCCGAGGCGGACGCGGGAGTGGGCGGCGGTCCGTTCGACGCTCTGCAGCGGTTCGTGCACGCGACCGTGGCGGAGAAGGTCGGCGGGCTCTGCGCCGTCTTCACCAGCACCGTCGATCCGGACGACCCGGAGTTGACCGAGACGCGGGAGCGCCTGCGGTCCGCCGTGAGCGGACTGATGGAGCGCGCCCGGGCCACCGGCGAGCTCCGGCCGGACGTCGACCACGGGGACCTGTTCGTCGCGATGAGCCAGCTGACCCGGCCGCTGCCGGGCACCTCCTGCCAGCTGCTCGACGACTTCGTCCACCGCCACCTGCAGCTGTTCCTGGACGGCCTGCGCGCGCCGGCCCGCTCGGCGCTGCCCGGCCGGGCCGCGACCTTCGAAGACTTCCGCCCTCGGCACTGACCGACCACCTGGACCCAACCACTGATCCGATCCTGATCCGAGCCGATCCGACCCCCCTCGCACCCCACCTTCCGCGCGACTGACCGGAGTCGCCTCCGGGCGCGTCCGCGCGCCCTCGCACCCGTACGGCAACCTGCCGTTCCCGTACGGCAGTTGACCGTTCTCGCACACCACGCACCGTGAAATGGGTACCCCCATGTCTCAGACCGACGCCGCTCCGGCGACGATCCCCGATCCCAGGCGCTGGAAGGCGCTGATCTTCATCGGCCTGGCCCAGCTGATGGTCGTCCTCGACGCCACCATCGTGAACATCGCCCTGCCGTCCGCCCAGACCGACCTGGGCATATCCGACGGCAACCGCCAGTGGGTGATCACCGCCTACGCGCTGGCCTTCGGCGGCCTGCTGCTGTTCGGCGGCCGGATCGCGGACCTCTGGGGCCGCAAGCGGACCTTCATCGTCGGTCTGACCGGCTTCGCCCTCGCCTCCGCGCTCGGCGGCATGGCGGTCAACACCGCGATGCTGCTCGGCGCCCGCGCCCTCCAGGGCGTGTTCGGCGCGCTGCTCGCCCCGGCCGCGCTGTCGCTGCTCGCCGTGACCTTCACCGAGGCCAAGGAGCGCGCCAAGGCCTTCGGCATCTACGGGGCGATCGCCGGTGGCGGTGGCGCCATCGGTCTGATCCTCGGCGGCGCGCTGACCGAGTACCTGAACTGGCGCTGGACCTTCTACGTCAACATCCCGTTCGCCATCGCGGCCATCGCCGGCGCCGTCCTGGTGATCAGCGAGCCCGTCGGGGGCCGCAACCGCAACAAGCTGGACATCCCCGGCGTGGTGCTGGTGACCACCGGCCTGGTCTCGCTGGTGTACGGCTTCACCCGCGCCGAGTCCAGCGGCTGGACCGCCGGCAGCACCCTGGCGCTGTTCGCCGCGGCCGTCGTACTGCTGACCGCCTTCGTGATCGTGGAGCGCGCGGTCGCCGCCCCGCTGCTGCCGCTGCGCGTGGTGCTCAACCGCAACCGGGGTGGGGTCTACCTGTCGCTGGGCATGGCCGTGATCGGCATGTTCGGTCTGTTCCTCTTCCTGACCTACTACCTCCAGGTCGTGCGCGGCTACAGCCCGGTGCTGACCGGCGTCGCCTTCCTGCCGATGGTGGCGGGCATGATCACCGGCTCGACCCAGATCGGCGCCCGGCTGATGACCCGCGTCCCGGCGCGCTACCTGATGGCGCCCGGCTTCCTGACCGCCTCGGTCGGCATGTTCCTGCTGACCCACATCGGCCTGGACACCTCGTACCCGGCGCTGATCCTGCCCGGCCTGGTCCTGATGGGCCTCGGCATGGGCACCGCCTTCATGCCGGCCATGAGCCTCGCGACCTACGGCGTCCAGCCGCGTGACGCGGGCGTGGCCTCGGCCATGGTCAACACCTCGCAGCAGGTCGGCGGCGCCATCGGCACCGCGCTGCTGAACACCATCGCGGCCAGCGCCACCACCAGCTGGCTGACCTCGCACGCCACCTCGCTGGCCACCGCGGCCAGCCCGGAGGCCGCCAAGCTCGTGCAGTTCCAGGGCATGGTGCACGGCTTCTCGACCGCGATCTGGGTGTCCTTCGGGATCCTGGTGGCGGCCGCCGCCGTCGCCTTCACCTTCATCAACGCCGGTCGCCCCGACACCACGGGTGCCGGCTCGGGTGCGGCGAAGAGCGACGAGGTGCCGGTGCTGGTGCACTGACCCTCGCGGGGCCCCACGGGGTGACTCGGGTGCGCATGCGGCCCGTCCGGTGTCTTCCACGACACCGGGCGGGCCGTTCGCCGTTTCCGGAGGGGCCGTTCGCCGTTTCCGGGACGCGCCGTTCACCGTTTCCGGGACGCGCCGTCCACCGTTTCCGAACGGGCCGTCCGGGAGCGGCGAGCCGCGGCGGGAGGGGCCCCGGGTAGAAGTGGGGATCAGTCCCCGATTATGGTGGCGTCCGTACGAAGCGGGGACTAATCCCCGTTTCCTTCGGACCGAGGTGCGTGCACATGACCCGGAATCAGAACCCAGGGCGGGGGCAGCGGGCCGCCGACTGGGCGGACGGCCGACTGGGGATCCACTCCCTCGCCAGGGCCAACCTGCGCAAGATCTTCCCGGACCACTGGTCCTTCATGCTGGGCGAGATCTGCCTCTACACCTTCCTGATCATCATCCTGACCGGCGTCTGGCTGACCCTGTTCTTCAAGCCGAGCATGGGCGAGGTGGTCTACAGCGGCTCGTACGTCCCGCTCAAGGGCATCCGGATGTCCGAGGCCTACGCCTCCACCGTGGACATCAGCTTCGAGGTCCGCGGCGGACTGCTGATCCGGCAGATCCACCACTGGGCGGCGATCGTCTTCGTCGCGGCGATGTTCGTGCACATGATGCGGGTGTTCTTCACCGGAGCGTTCCGCAAGCCGCGCGAGGTCAACTGGGTCTTCGGCTTCCTGCTGCTGTTCCTCGGCATGCTGGACGGCTTCTTCGGCTACTCGCTCCCGGATGACCTGCTCTCCGGCACCGGCATCCGGTTCATCGAGGGCGTGGTGCTGGCCGTGCCGCTGGTCGGCACCTACATCCAGATGTTCCTGTTCGGCGGGGAGTTCCCCGGGCACGACATCATCCCGAGGTTCTTCACCGTCCACGTACTGCTCGTGCCCGGCATCATGCTCGGGCTGCTGGTGGCGCACCTGATCCTGGTCTTCTACCACAAGCACACCCAGTGGGCGGGCCCCGGCAGGACCGAGAAGAACGTCGTCGGCATGCCGCTGATGCCGGTCTACATGGCGAAGGCCGGCGGCTTCTTCTTCCTGGTCTTCGGGATCGTCGCCCTGATGTCGGCGATCGCCACGATCAACCCGATCTGGGCGTACGGCCCGTACCGTCCGGACCAGGTCTCCACCGACGCCCAGCCCGACTGGTACATGGGCTTCGCCGAGGGCCTGATCCGGGTGATGCCGGGCTGGGAGGTCGGCCTGTGGGGGCACACCCTCAACCTCGGGGTGCTGATCCCGTTCACGCTGTTCCCGGTGATCCTCGGCGCGATCGCGGTCTACCCGTTCGTCGAGGGCTGGGTGACGAACGACGCCCGCGAGCACCACCTGCTCGACCGGCCGCGCAACGCGCCGGTCCGCACCGCCCTCGGCGCGGCCTGGATCAGCGTCTACCTGGTGATGCTCGCGGGCGGCGGCAACGACCTCATCGCCACCCATCTGCACCTGTCGCTCAACGTCATCACCTACGCCGTGCGGATCGGCTTCTTCGTCGTCCCGGTGGCCGTCTTCGTGGTCACCAAGCGCTGGTGCCTGGGCCTGCAACGGCGGGACCGCGACAAGGTGCTGCACGGCCGGGAGACCGGCGTCGTCAAGCGGCTGCCGCACGGCGAGTTCACCGAGGTGCACGCCGGGCTCGCGCCCGCCGAACTGCACCGGCTCACCGCACACGAGCAGCCCCGCCCCCTCGAACTGCCGCCCGCGGTCGACGAGAATGGAGTGGCCCGGCCGGCGGGCGCGCTCACCCGCACCCGCGTGCGGCTGTCCCGCGGGTTCCACGGCGAGCACGCGCGGATCGGGAAGCCCACCGCCGAGGAGTACCGCGAGCACCACGAGCACCGCGAGCACCGCGAGATCACCGAGGGCGAGGGCCACGGTCACCACTGACCCCGCCCCCCTGTGCGAGGGAGGAGATCATGCACGACCCCACCGACCGGCTCGCCGACAGCAACTACCTCCTGCTGACCACCTTCGGCGACGACGGCAGCCGACTGGACACCCAGCTGTGGGTGGTCGCGGACGGCCGGGCGCTCGGCGTCTGGACCCCGGCCCACTCCGGTGAGGCCGAACGGATCCGCCGCCACCCCCGGGTGCTGGTCGGCCCCTGCGACGCCCACGGGCGGCCCACCGGCCGACGGCTCCCGGCCCGCGCCCGGCTCTGCGACGCCGACGCGACCGCGCGCTACCGCACCTCACTGATCAACAAGTACGGCCTGACGGCCCTGCTCACGCTGGCCCGGAGTCGGTTCCGGGTCGGGCTGTCCGGGACGGTCGGGATCCGGATCACGCCGAACGAGCTGGAGCAGCGGCTGGTCGGGCCGGAGTGGCGCCCGCCGCGGACGTACTGCGTCAACTGAGCGGCGCGGAAGGGCTTCGGGCACCCCGGAGCGCGTCGAGTGCCGGGATCCGTGGGAACGGGCCCGGCGCTCGGCGTTTCCGGCGCCGGCGTTCGGGGCGTCGCGGGTCAGGCCCCGTCGTCCGGGGCCCGGGCCAGGTCCCCCGGTTCGCAGGCCTCCCGGCCGGTCCCCAGGTGCACGACCCTGACCGCCCGCTCGGGGCCGCCGGGGACGACCCGCTGCTCGTGGCCGCAGCGCGGGCAGATCAGCGGGATGCGCGGCCGGTTCGGGTCCCGTCCGGCCTGGCCTTGGCCGCCGTCCGGGTGCGGGGCGGTCACGAGAGCGGGTGGGTCGGGACCGGGCTGACGTCCTGGATCTCGCCGTGGGCCTTGGTGAGCAGCTGCGAGGCCAGGTCGTTGAGCGCGCGGGCGCCCGCGATCTCCTCGCCCACCCGCAGCTGTTCCGGGTCGGAGGGGTGGCGGCTGCTGTAGCCGTGGGCCCGCACCTCCGTCCCGTCGCCGAGCCGCAGCAGGGCGGCGGCGGTCGTCCGCGCGCCCTCCTCGCGGAACTCCATCTCGATGTGCCAACCGACCAGAGTCTGCATGTCGGATCACCTCCATCGGTTACTCCTCCAGAGTGCGCCGCACCCAGCGTGATCACCAGGCCAGCCGGCCCGGGGGTCAGGTTGAACATGTTCAACTCGGCGACGTAGAGTCGCGGACGAAGGGTATTTGAACGCGTTCAAGAGGGGGTGTGCCCGCCATGGACAAGGGCACGACCGAACTGGTCGACCTGCTGGTCCTGCTCGGCATGGGCGCCGTCCTGCCGCTCGGCCTGGCCCTGATCGACGAACCCGGGCTGGCCCGGATCCGCCGACTCTGGCCGCTCGCCGCCGTCCCCGGGGCACTGTCGCTCTGGCTGCCCCGCGGCGGCCTCGCCACCGCCACCGCCGTCCTCTACGCCCTCGGCACCCTGGCCGTCGCCCTGCACGCGCCCCGGCGACTGGCCCGCACCCGCTCGCTCGCCCCCGCCGAGATCGCCGTGCTCACCGCACTCGCCGCGCCCTCGGTGGCCGGGGTCGCGCTGGTCGCCGAACGCTCCGGCTACCCGCTGTTCGGCTTCGAACCGCACATCCTGGCACTGACCGTCCCGCACTTCCACTACGCCGGATTCACCGCCGCGCTGGTCGCCGGACTGGTCTGCCGCGCCTCGGCGCCCGGCTCCGCGGCGGCCCGCTGCGCGGCGCTCAGCGTCCCGGCCGGCACCCTGCTGGTGCTCGCCGGGTACTTCCTCGGCAACTGGTGGCAGTTCGCCGGGGCGGTCGTCCTCAGCACCGGGATGTGGCTGGTCGGCCTGGTCAGCTGGCGCGACCTGCGCCCCCGCGCGGCCGACCCGGTCACCGCCGGACTGCTCACCGTCTCCTCGGGCGTGCTGGCCCTCACCATGCTGCTCGCCCTGTGGTGGGCGCTCGGCCGGGCCGCCGGGCTCCCCCACCCCACCCTGGCCTGGATGGCCGCCACCCACGGCCTCGGCAACGCGCTCGGCTTCGCGCTCTGCGCGCTCCTCGCCTGGCGCCGGATCACCACCGCGGAGGACGCCCGATGAACGACCGCAGCCACCTCGGGACCGACCCCGGTCACCCCGGAGCCGACTACAGCTACCCCGAGCAGGGCGCCAGCCGCACCGGCGAGCTGCCCGCCGGCTACCACCACCTGCGGCACCGGGCCCCGATCGGCCACGGACGCGCCGCCCTGGAGGTCGCCGGGGCCGCGCTGCTCGGCTGGCGGATGCACCGGCTGGCCGGCGTCCGGATCGACGCGGAGGCCGACCGGGCGGCCCCGGGCGTCGCCGTCCGCTGCGCGATCGGCGTCGGTCCGCTGCGGGCGGGCGCGCCCAACCGGGTGCTGGCCGCCGTCGACGGCCCGGACCGGTACGGCTTCACCTACGGGACCAGGCCCGGACACCTCGGCCGGGGCGAGGAGACCTTCCTGGTCGAGCTGGCGCCCGACGGGACGGTCTGGTTCGGCGTCACCGCGTTCAGCCGGCCTGTCGCCTGGTGGGCCCGGCTGGTCGGCCCGCTGTTCCCGCTCCTCCAGCACGCCTTCGTCCGGCGCTGCGGGCGGGTGCTGGCGGCGATCGCGGCGGACGCCGCCCGGGGCGGACCGCGCTGACCCCGCCCGGCGGCGGCGTGAATCCGCTCGCCGCCCGGCCCGGGTCTGCGGCATGATCGCCGGATGACACCGCCGCCCCCGGTGCCGGTTCCGGCTCCAGGGGCGGTCACCCCCGAGGACGGCGAGGAGCCGGCGCCGTGACCAGCTTCCACACCCACCGGGCCCTGGTCCTCGACGCCGCGCTGCCCGTCCACCGGCGCCACAGCGCCCTGCGCACCTGCCTGACCGGCTTCGCCCCGTACGGCCTGCGGGCGACCTACCACCACCTGACGCTCAGCGCCCGGATGCCCCGGCACCTGGAGGCCGACCCGGAGTCCCTGGTGCGGGCGGTGGAGGAACTGCACGAGGCGCGGCAGCTGTGGCTGGCCCGGGCGGAGCAGTACGCGGCGCAGCGGCGGGCCGAGAAGCGGGACGGCCGCCGGGCGGCGACGCCGGTGTGGTGGAACCAGCCCTGGTGGACCTCACCGAACGACGCCTGGCGCCACGACCCCTTCCTGCACCCGGCGTTGCGCCTGCCCGACTACGTCCGACGGCAGAACGCGCTGCTGGACGGGGCCGAACTGCCCGGCTGCCCGGCCTGCGGGGAGGAAGGGCCCGCGGTGGAGGTGTCGACCGGCCACGACCGGGCCGAACTGTGCCGCACCTGCGCCCGGGTGCTGGTGCCGTGCCCGTGCGGCCGGTGGCACAGCTTCCAGCAGGAGCTGCGGGTCGGCTGGGGCCGGACCTGGCGGCGGGAGCACATGACCGGTGGCGGCGAGCCCAACCCGTACTGGCCCGCCCACCTGGGCGCGGCCCGGGTGCGGCGGCTGATGGGGTACGTCGTGCTGCACCTTCCGGGCTGAACCGGTCCTGCCCGGTCACGATCGGTGCGCGGCTACCCCGGGTGCGCGGTCACGATCGGTGCGCGGCCACCCCGGGTGCGCGGTCACGATCGGTGCGCGGGGACGGAGACCAGCAGGGCGTCGGAGTTCTGGACCCGCACCTCGAAGTGGTCGATGGCGCCCGGCTGCATGGCCGCCCCGCCGGTGGTGCGCAGCACGCCCGGGGCGTCGGGTTCGCCGTAGCCGTCCGCCGGGACGTACCAGGTGGTGACGGTCTGGTGCTCGCCGCCGTGCGAGACGGCGACCAGGCGGCAGGTCAACGGGCCCTGCACACCGGAGAGTTGCAGGCTGACCCGGCTGCCCCAGGTGGTGCCGTCGACGCCGACGGTGGCCTTGGCCCCGGTGGCCGGGTCGCTGGCGCTGAACTGCTCGGCGACGGCGACCACGGCGGGCGTGGTCTCCGCGGTGAGCACCGCGGCCGTGACGGCCGGGCCGGCCGCGACCATCGCGGTCGCGGCCAGGGCGAGCACCAGCCGCCGCACCCGGCCACGCCGACGGCCGGCCGCGACCTCGGCGACCAGCCGGTCCAGGAGCCGCCCGTCCGGTGCCGGCGCGAAGTCGGCCGGGTCCAGCCCGGCGGCCCGCGCCGACGCCACGTACTCGCCCAGCATCGGCTCCACGAAGCCCAGTTCGCCGACCTGCCCGGTGCACTGCGGGCAGTCCGCCAGGTGCCGCTCGAAGGCCGCGCGCTCGGCGGGCTCCAGCAGGCCGAGGACGTACGACGCGACGTCCAGGTGCTCGGGGCCACCGGACGGGCCGGGGCGGAGGTCGGGCCGCTCGGTCACGATGTCACTCCCCGTTCCTCCAGCGCGAGCCGGAGCGAGCGCAGTGCGTAGAACACCCTCGACCGGACGGTTCCGGCCGGGATGCCGAGGACGGCGGCCGCCTCCTTGGCGGTGCGGCCCTTGAGGTAGGTCTCGACGATGATCTCCCGGTGGGCGGGCGAGAGGTCGGCGAGCGCGTCGGCGACGGTCATCATCCGCAGCGCCCGGTCGATCTCGTCCTCGGCGGGCAGCTGCTCCAGGGCCGCCGCCTCCACCTCGCGCGGGCGGGCGCCGGCACTGCGGTGGCCGTCGATCACGATCCGGCGGGCCACGGTGACCAGCCAGGGGCGCAGCGAACCGGCCTGCGGGTCGAGCCGGTGGATGTTGCGCCAGGCCCGGACCAGGGTCTCCTGGACGACGTCCTCGGCACGCTGCCGGTCCCCGGCGACCAGGTGGAGCACGAAGCCGAACAGCGGTCCGGCATGCTCGCGGTACAGGGCCCGCATCAGCTCCTCGTCCGCGGCCCCCTGGCCGTGTGCGGCGGGGTGCTCCTCGGTCACCACTTCATGGTTGCGCACCCGGGCCTCCCGGTCGAGGGCGATGGTCAGCGGTGGTCAGCGGTCGGTCAGTAGCCCGACGACGGCGGGGTGGGCGTCGGTGTGGGGGTGCTCGGCGCCGGGGTGGCGGGTGCCGGGGTGGCGGGTGCCGGGGTGGCGGGTGCCGGGGTGCCGCTCGGCATCGCCTTGCCGCCGGTCGGGGTCACCGCGAACCACTGGCCGGCCACGCCCTCGCCCTTGGTGTCGCCGGGCTTGGCGTCCGGCGAGTAGCGGTAGACGGGCCAGCCGTTGACGGTGACCTGCTTGGTGCCGTCGTCGCGGGTGAAGCTGCCGACCAGCTTGCTGTCGATGCCCTTGGCCGTGATGTCGCCGTTGGCGTGCTCGGGCGGCCACAGGGTGGCGCAGTTACCGTTGCAGTACGAGTCCGAGGGGTTGCTCTGATCCTGGTCGAAGCGGTAGAGCGTGAAGCCCGCGCTGTCGGTGACGACGGTGCCGAGCTTGGGGTCGTCGGCGGTCCGGAGGGTGGCGGCGGCCGGGGCGCTGGAGCTGCTCGACGGGCTCGGCGCACTCGACTTGCTCGATCCGGAGGACCCGCAGCCGGCGACCAGGGCCGCCGCGGCGAGGCCGGAGGCGGCGAGCACGACGGCCCGGCGGGTGCGGGGTGGGGTGCTGCGCATGGGGAGCCTCCCGCGTCGGTGAACGGACTGGACACCCCTCAGTACGGACGGTGGCCGCCCGGTGCTCAATACCGGCCGGGCCCGGAATACCCCGGCGGGCATCACCGTTGTCCCGGGCGCATGATCCGTACCGGCACCTTCGGAAGGGAAGGACCCGCGAGATGAGCAACACGGTCGAGCTGACCAAGGAGAACTTCGACGACATCGTCCCGGGCCCGGAGGGCAAGGACTTCGTCCTGATCGACTTCTGGGCCGGGTGGTGCGGGCCGTGCCGCCAGTTCTCCCCGGTGTACGAGAAGGCCGCGGCGCGCCACTCGGACCTCGTCTTCGCCAAGGTCGACACCGAGGCCCAGCAGGAGCTGGCCGCCGCGTTCGGCATCCAGTCGATCCCCACGCTGGCGATCATCCGCGAGGGCGTGCTGATCTTCTCCCAGGCCGGGGCGCTGCCGGAGCCGGTGTTCGAGGACCTGATCGGCCAGGCCCGCGAGCTGGACATGACCGAGGTCAAGCGCAAGGTGGCGGAGGAGCAGGCGGCCGAGGGCCAGGCCTGATCTCCGGGCCCTGGGTCCTGGGCCGTCCGGAGGCCCGGGGAGCTGCGGCTCTCCGGGTGTTCCGCCGGGGACGCCCCTCCCGGGCCGGGTCATCCGGTGGGCTCCGCCCCGATCCGCTCCTAGAGTCGCGGGTGACGGGGGTCCCCACCGCGGAAGGACGGTCCACCATGAGCACCTTCGTACTGGTTCCCGGATTCTGGCTCGGCGCCTGGGCCTGGGACGAGGTGGCCGCGCCGCTGCGCGCGGCCGGGCACCGGGTCCACCCGGTGAGCCTGCCCGGGCTCGCCGAACGGGCCGGCGAGCAGGGCGACTTCGGGCTGGAGGAGCACATCGCGGACCTCGCCGACCTGCTGGTACGCGAGGACCTGTGGGACGTGGTGCTGGTCGCGCACAGCGGCGCCTGTGCCCCGGTCGGCGGGGTCGCGGACCGGATGCCGGAGCGGATCCGGCGGGTGGTCTACCTGGACAGCGGGCCGATGGCGGACGGCGGTTCGCTCTACGACCTCTGGCAGCCCGACTACCGCGAGGCCGCCGACGCCTCGGTGGTCGACGGCCGCCTGCCGATGCCGCCGTGGGACGCGATCGCCGCCTCCGGCGCCAGCACCGAGGGCCTGGACGGGGCCGCGCTGGCCCGGATCGGCACCCGGGTCACCCCGCACCCGGCCGGCTCGTACCGGGACCGGCTCCGGCTGACCGGCGCCGGGGCCGCCCTGCCGCAGGCCCTGGTCTCCTGCTCCTTCCCGCTCGACCGGGTGCGGGAGATGATCGCGGCCGGCCACCCGTGGTTCGTCGGGCTGGACGGGCCGAACTGGGAACTGCGCGAACTGCCCACCGGGCACTGGCCGATGTTCTCCCGCCCCGCCGACACCGCCGCGCTGCTCGCGGAACTCGCGGCGATCTGATCACGGTTGGCGTGTTCGCCCGTGCTCCGGCCGGTCCGCGTCGCAGGATGGGGCGCACGCCGCACCCGGTCGGGGACCGGGCGACCCGCGAGACCACGGAGGACCGGACATGACCAGCAGCAGCACCACCGGGGAGTACGACGTCATCGTCCTGGGCGCCGGGCCGACCGGCGAGAACGTGGCCGACCGGACCGTCGCCGCGGGCCTGAGCACGGTGATCGTGGAGGCCGAACTGGTCGGCGGCGAGTGCTCGTACTGGGCCTGCATGCCGAGCAAGGCGCTGCTGCGCCCGGCCGCCGCGCTGGACGACGCCCGCGCGGTGGGCGGCGCCCGGGAGGCGGTCGGCGACGGGCGGCTGGACGCGGCGGCGGTGCTGGCCCGCCGGGACTCCTTCGCCTCGCACTGGAAGGACGACGGCCAGGTGCAGTGGCTGCGGGACACCGGCATCGAGCTGGTCCGCGGCCACGGTCGGCTGGCAGGCGTGCGGACCGTCACGGTGGAGGCGGAGGACGGCACCGAGCGGGTGCTCACCGCCCGGCACGCCGTCGCCGTGTGCACCGGCAGCCGCCCGGTGCTGCCCGCCACCGTGCCCGGGCTGGCGGAGGCCCACCCGTGGACCAACCGGGAGGCGACCGGCTCGCCGACCGTCCCCGGGCGGCTCGCGGTGGTCGGCGGCGGGGTGGTCGGCGTGGAGATGGCCACCGCCTGGCGGGCGCTCGGCTCCGAGGTGGTGCTGCTGGTGCGCGGCGACACCCTGTTGCCGCGGATGGAGCCCTTCGCGGGCGAGCTGGTGGCCGAGGGGCTGTGGGAGGCCGGCGTGGACCTCCGCTTCGGCACCGAGGTGACGGCCCTGGAGCGCGCCGACGCCACCGGGCCGGCGGTGCTGACGCTCTCCGGCGGCGATCAACTGACCGTCGACGAGGTGCTGTACGCCACCGGCCGGGCCCCGCGCACCGCCGACATCGGACTGGAGCAGGTCGGACTGCGGCCGGGCAGCTGGCTGGACGTGGACGACAGCTGCACGGTGCTGGGCGTGGACGGCGAGTGGCTGTACGCCGCCGGGGACGTCAACCACCGGGCGCTGCTCACCCACCAGGGCAAGTACCAGGCCCGGATCACCGGCGGGGCGATCGCTGCCCGGGCCGAAGGGCGCGCCCTGGACACCTCGCGCTGGGGCGCGCACTCCGCGTCCGCCGACCTCGCCGGAGCGCCGCAGGTGGTGTTCACCCGACCCGAGGTCGCGGCCGTCGGCCTGACCCTGGCCGAGGCCGAGCGGCTCGACCTGCGGGTCAAGGCCGTCGACCACGAGATCGGCAACGTCGCCGGGGCCTCGCTCTACGCCGACGACTACCGCGGCCGTGCCCGGGTGGTCTTCGACCTGGACCGGCAGGTGATCATCGGAGCCTGCCTGGTCGGCCCGGCCGTCGCCGAACTGCTGCACTCGGCGACCGTCGCGGTGGTCGGCGAGGTGCCGGTCGACCGGCTCTGGCACGCCGTCCCCGCCTACCCGACGATCAGCGAGGTGTGGCTGCGGCTGCTGGAGGGCTGCCGGGGCTGATCCCCCGGCAGCCCTCCGGACGCCCCTCCCGGGGCACCCCTCCCCCTCAGGGGGCGCGGCGCGGCGAGGTGTGACCGCCGGTGGACGGCGGGACACTGGGCGGTGGGGTCGCGCGTCCGCCGAGCCCCGGGGGGTCGTCGTGGGGGGCCGCTCGCGATCAGGTGGTGTGAGACATGACCGAGGTGCTGTTGGCCGTCGGAACCGAGAAGGGCCTCTTTCTCGGCCGCAGCCGCGACCGGCTGGACTGGGAGTTCAGCGGGCCGCACTTCCCGATGAACGCGATCTACTCCGTCTCGATCGACCGCCGCGAGGGCCGCACCAGACTGCTGGTCGGCGCCGACAGCAGCCACTGGGGGCCCTCGGTGTGGCGCTCCGACGACCTCGGCGCCCGCTGGCACGAGCCGGCCCGGCCGGCGATCCGCTTCCCCGAGTCGACCGGCGCCTCGCTCACCCGGGTCTGGCAGCTCCAGCCCGCCGGGCCGGAGGCCCCCGGGGTGGTGTACGCGGGCACCGAACCCGCCGCGCTGTTCCGCTCCACCGACGGGGGCGAGAGCTTCACCCTGGTCGAAGCGCTCTGGAACCACCCCCAGCGGTCCGCGTGGGGCGCCGGCTACGGCGGCCAGGGCCTGCACACCGTCCTCACCGACCCGCGCGACCCGCAACGGCTGCTGGTCGCGGTCTCCAGCGGCGGCGTCTACCGCAGCAAGGACGGCGGCGACAGCTGGGAGCCCTCCAACACCGGCCTGCGCGCCGAGTTCTTCCCGGAGGAGCGCCAGTACCCCGAGTTCGGCCAGTGCGTGCACAAGATCGCCGCCGACCCGGTCCACCCCGACCGGCTCTACCTCCAGAACCACGGCGGGGTCTACCGCAGCGACGACCGGGGCGGGAGCTGGCACTCCATCGCGGACGGCCTGCCCGCCGAGTTCGGCTTCGCGGTCGCCGCCCACCCGCGCCGCGGCGACACCGCCTACCTCTTCCCGCTCGGCGGCTCGGACGACCGGATCCCGCCCGGCCGCCGCTGCCGGGTCTTCCGCACCACCGACGGCGGCACCAGCTGGCAGCAACTGGCCGACGGGCTGCCCGGCGAGGACCACTACGGCATCGTGCTGCGCGACGCCCTGCGCACCGACGACGCCGACCCGGCCGGGATCTACTTCGGCAACCGGACCGGCGACGTGTACGGCAGCCGCGACGAGGGCGAGACCTGGTCACTGCTGGTCTCCCACCTGCCGGACGTGCTCTGCGTCCGGGCGGCGGTGGTGGGCTGAGCGACCGGCGGCCGGGCCGGTGGGCCGAGCGACCGGCGGCCGGGCCGGTGGGCCGAGCGACCGGCGGCCGGGCCGGTCGAAAACCGGTTGCCGGGGCGCTCCGGTTCTGGTGAGCATGGGCCGCCGACGAACGATCTCGTGATTCTCGTGATTCTCGCGAAGTGGGGTGGGGCCATGCCCGAAACGGACTGGGTGATCAGGCACGACGGCGCCGGAGCGCCGGTGCTGCGGTACCAGCAGGGCGAGCGGGAGGGACGCCCCTGGGCCGACCTGCTGGAGGTGCTGGACGACTCGGCGGACGCCGTGGCGTACGTCCGCGCAGAGCTGGCGGGCTGGGTGGTCTCCGGCAGCCCCGAGCTCGGGCAGCGGCTGCTCGCGCAGGGGGCGACGGCCCTGCGCCACGCCCACACCTTCCGGCGGGACCTGCGCGCCGATCCCCCGCCCGCCGACTGGGCCGGGGCCCCGCTGCGGGAGGGGCTGCGGGCGGTGCCCTGCGACCGCGCGCCCGAGGAGCTGCTGGAGCCGTGGCGGGCCGCCTTCGACCCGGCGCACGTGGACCACTTCCCCGGGGACGACGCCCGGGCCCTGGCCGAGCGGATCGGCCCGCTGCTGGCCGGGAGCGCCATCGGCCCGGTGCTGCCGTCCAGCCTGCTCGCCGTGGACGCCGAGGACCGGGTGGTCGGCGCCGCCGTGCTGACCGATCGCGACGGCCTGCCCTGGGTCGCGGAGGTCTTCCGCCACCCGCGGCGCGGCTACCGCGGCCTCGGCGCCGACCTGCTCCGCCGGGCGGTCGCGGACGCCGCCGGGCGCGGGCTGGCCGACGTGCACCTGGTGGTCTCCGAGGGCAACCCGGCCCGCCGGGTCTACGAGGCCCTGGGATTCGAGCTGCGGGAGACCTCGCTGACCGTGATCGTGCCGGACGCCGCCTGAGGCCCGCCGGGCCCAAGGCCCTGAGCCCTGAGCGCTGAGTCCTGAACCCTGAGCCGCGGGCGCCAGGGCTCAGGGCCGGGCCAGCTCCAGGACGGCGATCCCGCCGAGGACGGTGAACGCGGCGGTCAGCCGCAGCCGCCCGAGGCGCTCGCGGAACACCACGGTGGCGATCAGCGCGGCGATCACGATGCTGGTCTCGCGCAGCGCCGCGATCGTCGCCAGGTTGCCCCGGGACTGCGCCCAGACCACCAGGCCGTACGCCGTCAGCGAGAGCACCCCGCCGAGGACCCCGACCGGCAGCACCCCGCGCATCCCGGTGAGCAGGGTGCGGCCGCGCCGGGCCCAGACCACTGCGACGAGCGCCGGCCCCTGGAGCAGGAACAGCCAGGCCACGTACCCGCCGACGGTGCCGGCGTGCCGGACGCCGCTGCCGTCCAGCACCGTGTACCCGGCGATCATCGCCCCGGTGCCGGCGGCGGCCGTGAGAGCGGGCAGCTGCGCCCGCCCGGGTATGCCCTGGGCGAAGGCCAGCCCGATCAGCCCGCAGGAGATCACCACCACGCCCGCCAGCTCGCCCGCGCCCAGGTGCTGGCCGAGCACCGTGACCGACAGCAGGGCGACCAGCAGCGGCGCCGAACCGCGGGCGATCGGGTACATCTGCCCGAAGTCGCCCAGCTGGTAGGCCCGCAGCAGCAGGACCGTCGAGACCGTCTGGACCACCGTGGAGGCCAGCAGGTACGGCCAGGCGGCGGCCGCCGGCAGCGGGTTGACCGCCACCAGCACCACCGCGCAGGCGGTGTACGTCAGGTTGATCAGCGCGAAGCCGACCATCTTGTCCGGGATCCGGTGCGCCAGCCCGTTCCACACCGCGTGCAGCACGGCGGCCGTGAGCACGGCCAGCGGCACGGCCGATCCGATTTCTGACATGGCGAAGCTCCCCTCCCGTCAGCCTGCCGGATTTCCGGCGGCGCTGGAACTGGATTCCACGCTACCCTAGAGCCATGGAAGAACGTTCCGAATTTTTCACGCCCCTGGAATCCCAGCTGGCCGCGCAGATCCGGGCCAGGCTCGGCGAACTGCGCGGCACCGAGGCGCGGGTCGCCCGGGTGGTGCTGGACCGGGGCGCCGAACTGGTGCACCTGAGCGTCAGCGACGTGGCGGCGCTGGCCGGGACGGCACCCTCCTCGGTGGTCCGGGCCTGCCAGCGGCTCGGCTTCCGCGGCTTCCAGGAGTTGAAGATCGCCGCGGCCCTGCACGCCCCGGCCGCCCCCGCCGCGGAACCGGCCGCGGACGCCGACGACCCGGCCGCCCGGGCCCTCGCCGACACCCTGCGCGCCGCCCGGGCCGCCCTGGAGGGCATCACCGCCACGCTCGGCCCGGACGACCTGCGGGCCGCCGCCGAACTGCTGGACGACGCCCCCCGGGTGCTGCTGGTCGGCACCGGGCTGTCCGGCGCCGTCGCTCTGGACATCGCCTACCGGCTGCGGGCGCTCGGCCTGGTGGTGGACGCCCCGGCCGACTCGATGACCGCCCAGCTGGTCGCCGCCGGGCTGCCGCCGGGCGCCGTCTGCCTGGCCGTCAGCCACACCGGCGCCACCCACAGCGTGGTGGCCGCCGCCCGGGCCGCCCGGGCGTCCGGGGCCGAGGTGCTGGCGCTCACCAGCTACGCCCGCTCACCGCTCACCGAGACGGCGACCTGCGTCCTGGTCGCGGGCGGGCAGGACCTGGTCTTCGGTCTGGAGACCACCGCCAGCCGGCTGGCCCACCTGGCCGCCGTGGACGCGCTCGCCCAGACCCTGCTGGCGCTGCGCGGGCCCCGCGCGGAGCAGGCCCTGCGGCTCGCCGCCGACGTCTGCGCGGACTACGTGTACTGACCCCGGCGATCAGGACGGCTACGTGCTGGGCCGGTGGGCGCCCTCGATCCGGGCGCCGCGCACCACGACCATGGTCAGGCCCACCGCGACCAGCAGCTCCGCCCAGAAGAACGCCGCGTAGTCCAGCAGTGAGCCGATCGGCGGGCTGCCGGGCGCGGCGTTGCGCATGCCGACCAGCGCGAACAGGGTGGCCGCCATCCAGCTCAGGGCCGGCCAGACGATCCCGCGCCGCTGCCGGACGATCAGCCAGGCCGCCACCAGGACGGACAGCGCCAGTGCCCACATCGCCGCCATCATGAACCAGGCCAGGATGTAGGTGCTGCGCGAGCGGCTGATCTGCTCGGTGACGGCGATGCCGAGGCCGTCGGTCTCCTTCTCCCCCTGGGTGAAGGCGAAGAACGGGTCGGCCTCCTGGATCCCGATCGTCACCGGGACCGGCCGCCCCCCGACGGTGGCCCGGAAGCCGACCTGCGCGCGGTAGCCGTCGAAGGGGTAGTCGGTGACCCGCCCCTCGGCGAGGCTGAACGACACCGGGCTGGAGGGGATCGGCTGGCCGGCCGGGTACTTGAGCACGGTCTGCTCCAGCGAGGTGGTCTCCAGCGCCACGTCCTGCGCCGGGATCTGCTGGATGCCGGACGTCCCCAGGGCGCCGTGCGGCACCACCAGGATCTTGGCGGCGACGGTCTGGGCGGCCGCGTCGACCCGCTGGAGCACCACGTCGACCTCCAGGAAGTCCGACGGGTGGTCGACGCCCACCTCCTGGGCCCGACCGCGGGTGGAGCGCTCGTCGGAGTAGAGCACCAGGCCGGCGGCCACGAACAGCACGATCGCCACCAGCACGGCGTACGCCCGCCAGGGGCGGACCTTCGGCCGGGTGGCGCTCGTGGCGCGCACCCGGGCGTCGATGCGGACCTTGGGCCGGGCGGTCGGACGCAGGGGCCGGACGGCCCTGCGGTGCGGCGGCGTGCTCATCGACCTGCTCCCACGGTCGGCGGCGGCGGCACCTGCTGCCGCCCGTCCCGCCAGCGTCGGCACGCTACCACCTGCTCCGCAACCGGGGCGGGCCGCCCGGGGCCTCCCCGCGGACGCGGAAAACACGCTGGTCGGAGCCGCTGTGTAGGCTCATCCGTCATGGCGAGGGTGACACGGGACGATGTGGCGCGGGTGGCGGGGACGTCCACGGCGGTCGTGAGTTATGTGATCAACGACGGACCGCGTCCAGTGGCACCGGCCACCCGGGCGCGGGTGCTCGCGGCGGTGGAGGAGCTCGGCTACCGGCCCAACCGGGTCGCCCAGGCGATGGCCCGCCGCCGGACCGACCTGCTCGGCATGGTCGTGCCGGACGCCCGGCAGCCCTTCTTCGCCGGGCTCGCCCACGCCGTGGAGCAGGCCGCCACCGAGCACGGCCGGCTGCTGCTGATCGGCAACTCCGACTACGCGGACGAGCGCGAGGCGCACTACATCCGGGCCTTCCTGGGGATGCAGGTGGACGGGCTGATCCTGGTCACCCAGGACCCGGCCGCCCCCGGGCTGAGCGGCTTCGACTCGGCCGACGGCACCCCGGTCGTGCTGCTGCACCACCGCACCGAGAGCGTCGACGGCGTGGCCGTGGTGGCCGACGACGAGGGCGGCGCCCGCGAGGTGGTCCGCCACCTGCTCGACCACGGCCACGCCGAGGTGCACTGCTTCGGCGGCACCCTGGCGCTCAGCCCGCTCGACCCGGTCACCGGGCGGACGGCCGGCTGGGCCGAGGCGCTGGCCGAGGCCGGGCTGTCCACCGACGGCCGGCTCACCCCGGCGCCCTTCGACCGGGTCCGGGCGCACGCCGAGGCGCTCACCCTGCTGAGCCGGCCCGACCGGCCGTCCGCCGTCTTCTGCGCGACGGACGACCAGGCGATCGGCCTGCTGCGAGCCGCCGACGACCTGGGCATCCGGGTGCCCGAGGAGCTCGCGGTGGCCGGGTTCGACGACATCGCGGAGGCGGTGATCGCCGGACCGGCGCTGACCACCGTCACCACCGCGCAGGACGAGATGGCCCGGGCCGCGGTGGACCTGGTGCTCGGCGGCCCGGAGCGCCGCGCCGCCGGGGCCCGGACCTTCCCGGCCCGGCTGGTGCTGCGGCGCTCCTGCGGCTGCCCGGCCGGCGGTGCCGGGCAACAGCCCTAGACCGCAGGTCAGTTGAGCTGGAAGGTGGCCTCGACCGGGTAGTGGTCGCTGGGCGCGTTGGTGTCCGGCTGCCCCGGTACCCAGCCGGCCTGGGGGTCGAAGTCGACCTTCACGTCGGACATCGAGTTCGGCACCGGGCGGCCCGGGGCGTTGAGGTAGCCGAGGTAGTCCAGGTCGTCCCGGTAGTCGGTCGGAAAGGTCTCCACGCCCGCCATGTACTGGCACCAGGAGGAGACCGGGCAGTCCATGGTGGTGCGGGTCTGGTTCGGGGCGGTGGCCGGGGTGCCGAGCACGCCGTTGACCGCGTTCTGGGCGTTGGCGTAGTCGCCGCGGGCCTGGCCGTGGAAGTACTCGACGTTGAGGTCGCCGCCGATCAGCACCGGCGCGCCGCTGCCCACGATGCCGTCGACCCAGGCGCGGATCTCGGCGAGCTGGCCGAGCCGGGTGGACTGGGTGGCGTCGGTGGAGGTGTCGGCCTCGTCCGCCTGGAGGTGGGTGCCGACCACCCACGCGGTGCTGCCGTTCTTCTTCACCTGCACCAGCGCCGCGCCCTTGTTGGCGTGGTAGTCCCAGGTGCCGTAGGTGGAGTTGCTGAACACGTGGGCGTACTGGGCGGTGATCGGGTACTTGGAGAGGATCATCGTGCCGCCGTTGATGACGAACCACGAGTTGGAGCAGTTGCCGCTGACGCCCGTCCAGCCGCCGCCGGAGCAGGTCCCGCCGACCACCGGGGTGCGGTACGGGTAGAGGTCGGCGAGCTTGGCGTTGATGTCGGCGGTCGAGCTGTTGTTGAACTGCTCGTCCAGGACGACCACGTCGGCGTTGTGCTGCCGGACGATCTGCTCGATCACCGGGGTGCGGCGGGCGGCCTGCTCGTTCTGGGTGCTGTCGACGATCGCGGTGCCGAGGTCGACGTTGAAGGCGAGGACGGACAGCGCGGTGGGGCTCGCCGCGGTGGTGGCGGAGGCGCTCGGGGCGGTGCCGCCGAGCAGCAGTGCGGCGGCGGCCGCCGAGGTGAGGGCGGTGGCCGTGCGGCGCGAGAGCATGGGCGTTCTCCTGGGGGTCCGTCAACCGGTGGGGTTCCGGGCGGGCCGGGGTGACCGGCCGCCGGTGATTGGCGGGGGAACGCTAGCTACTGCTCGGTACGTCGGGAAGAACGCCAGGCGATCAGTTGCGATCGCTCCTGTGGCGCTGAGATGTCTGTACAGCTCAGGGCCGTCGGCCGACAAGATGTCTGTACACCCTGGTACCCGCCGCCGGCCGGCCGGCGAACGGCCGTCAGCCGTCCGACAGTTCGTCCGCGAGCAGGTCCATCAGCAGGTTGTCGTGCCAGGTGCCGTCCGAGCCGCGCTCGTACTGGCGCATGGTGCCGACCGGGCGGAAGCCGACCTTGGTGTAGCAGCGGATGGCGGCCAGGTTGTCCGCGGCCGGGTCGATCACCAGCCGGTGGTAGTGGTGGTCGTGCACCAGGTGCCGGGCCAGGGTGCGCACGGCGTCCGTCCCCAGGCCCAGACCGTGCACCGAGGGGTCGAGGAAGATGTCCATCCCGGCGTGCCGGTACTCGTCGTCGTTCTCGGCGTACCACTGCACGGCGCCGACCACCCGGCCGCCCACGTCGATCGCGAAGGTCTCGGTCTCGGGGGCGTCCAAGTCCCGGGCGACCTCGTCGACCAGGTCGTCACCGCCCCGCCAGCGGGCGAACACCTCGGGCGTGCTGCGGATCGCCACCAGTGCCGGGATGTCGTCGGCGGTGGCCGGGCGGAGGGTGACCAGGGTGCCGTGCAGAATCGTCCCCATATGGGGCATGTTGGCACGGAAAGCCGCCTCTGGCCAGCGGTTTTCCAGGGGCCTCGCCCGGCACCGCGGCACGGGGCGGGCCGGGGCCGCGAGCCGGGCGGTCAGCCCGCGGCGGGCCGCTCCTGGTCGCCGAGCGGGCCCAGCCAGACGGCGGTGACGGCACTGACGTAGCGGGCGCCGCAGTGGTCGTCCGGGACGACCAGCTGCGGGCCGTCCGCGTCCAGCGGGGCGCCGTCCATGCTGGTGGCGAGCAAGATCCGGCGGCCGCCGAAGTCCGGGTCGATCTCGGCCCAGGAGACCACCGCCCGGTGGCCGTCCGCACCGACCACGTTGAGCAGGAAGCGCAGCCGCTGCTTGCGGCCGGAGAAGTCGATCCGGGGCCGGGCGGCGAGCAGGACGTCCAGCAGGGCCGGGCCCTCGTAGCCGTGCCGCTGCTCGCCCTCGGTCAGGCAGTCGAAGCTGACCTCGACCCGGTGCGCGGGGAGGGTGCGCAGTTGCTCGACGGTCAGCTCGGCCGGCTCGTCGAGGTGGCCGTGCAGCCGGACGGTGGGTGGTGCCGGGGTCACGCCGGGGCCGGTCCGGATCATGGCGCTCCTTCCTCCCGGGCCGCGCCACTGCGGCCCGGGAGGAGGACTACCCGAGGGGCAGCTCCGACATTCGCGGTTGCGGCGCTGAATGCCCTCATTCAGCGGCAGCTGAGATGACCGGGCGACGGTTCAGCTCGCAGGTGCGAGACCGGTCGCGGTGCACGCCGGAGGCCGCGGCGCCCGCCGGAGGAGAAGGACCGGCGCGCCCCGCACACCGATTCAAGCAACCCGGCAATCGGGCGGACCACTGGTTCCGCACACCGGTCACGGGGCCCTCGGCTGGATGATCCGACAAGAAGATTCGCGGTTGTTCCACTGGCATTTACGATGCATATGCGTCGGCATCCCTCTCATCTGCGAGAGGAAGCGACGCGGCGCACCAGAGCGACACCCCTGGCGAGAGCGAGCGAAAGATGATCGTCGGCGACCTGCTGCACCTCGACGACCTGTCCATCCGGCTGGCCTGGGGCACCCCCGACCTGCTCGACCGCCCGGTCACCGGCGTCAGCTCCACCGACCTCCAGGACCCGGCCCGCTACCTCCAGCCCGGCGAACTCGTGCTCACCGGCCTGGTCTGGTGGCAGCCCGCCGACGCCTCCGGCGCGCTGCGCTTCGCCACCGCGCTGCGCAGCGCCGGGGTAGCAGCCCTGCTGGCCGGCGAGGGCACCCACGGCAGCATCCCGGACGGCCTGGCCGAGGCCTGCCGCACCCACGCCATCCCGCTGCTCGCGGTGCCCGCCGGGGTGAGCTTCCGGGCCGTCACCGACCGGGTCTACCTGCGGCTCTGGGGCGACCTGCGGGCCGGGGCGCAGGACACCGCGGCGATCCCGGAGACCGTCCGCAGCGAACTGCTCGACCTGGTCCGCACCGAGGCCGCGCCCGGCCAGGTGCTGGCCCGCGCGGTCGGCCGGCTCGGGCTGCCCGAGTGCTCGATCACCACCGCCGGCGGCCGCCCGGTGGCCGGCCCGCCCCAGCCCGCACCGGCCGCCGGTCGCGGCGGACCCGGGCTGCCGGTCGGCCCGCAGGACGGCTCCCCGTTCGACGGCTGGCGGCTGCGGGCCCACCCGCACACCCCCGCCGTGGAACCGGCGCTCCAGGGCCTCGCCGACCTGCTCGCCCCGCTCGCCGCCCGCGCCCGGGCCGCGGCCGGCACCCGGCGGCGGGCCGCCGGACGGCTGCTGGACGCGTTGGCCGACGACGCCGGACTCACCGAACCGCTCGCCGCCTGCGGGCTGGCCGAGACCGGCCCGCTGGTGGCGGTCACCGCGCGGATCGAGCCCGGCCGGGCCGGCGACGAGGCGCCGGTCGACTGGGCGGCGCACGCGCTGGCCGAGGCCCTGCACCCGCTGGACGTCCCGTACGCGGCCGGCACCGACCGCACCGGGCTCACCGCCGCACTGGTGGCCGCACCCGCCGAGCGGGTCGCCGAACGGCTGCGCCGGGCCCGGCCCGCCCTCCAGGCCCGGCTGACCGGCCGGCGCACCCTGCGGATCGGCGTCGGCCCGGCCGCCCCGGCCACCCCCCAGGCGCTGCGGGCGGCCCTGGTGCAGGCCCGGTACGTGTTGGCGGGCGCCCCCGGCCCGGTCGGCAGCACCGCCGAACTGGACTCCCTGGACGGGCTGTTGCGCGGCATCCCGCCCGAGGTGACGGCCGCCTTCCACGCCCGACTGCTGGCCCCGCTGACCGCCCACGACGCCGAGAACGGCGTCTCGCTGCTCGGCACCCTGGCGGTGTTCCTCGACCACGACGGCTCCTGGGCGCGGACGGCCGAGCAGCTCCACATCCACGTCAACACCGTCCACTACCGGATCCGCCGGATCGAGGAGCTGACCGGCCGCAACCTGGCCCGCCTCCGCGACCGGACCGACCTGCGGGCGGCACTGCTGTGCGCGCCGGCGGCGGCCGTCCGGTGACCGCCCGGTGACCGCCGTCCGGTGACCGCCCGGACGACGAGCAGGGCCCGGACGGACGACAGGTAGGAAAAAGATTCTTCCCGGCCGATGTCGATCCGGCGCCGGCCCGATCGACGCAGGGGTGAGCGGCGGGGAACGGCCCCGCCCGCAGGACCGAGGAGTCACCATGCCGCGCTTCATGTCACTGATCCGGATCGACGAGAGCGCCCGGGGCGACTGGGAGCCCGACCCGGGGTTCGAGCAGCGGATGGGGGCCCTGTTCGAGGAGATCACCAGGGCCGGGGTGATGCTGGACACCGCCGGGCTGACCCCGACCGCTCAGGGCACCCGGGTGACCTGGGCCGACGGGAAGGTCGGCTACACCGACGGGCCGTTCACCGAGACCAAGGAGGTCATCGGCGGCTACGCGATCATGCAGTGCAAGGACAAGGCGGAGGCGCTGGAGTGGACCAGGCGCTTCCTGCAGACCCACCCGGCGCACTGGCAGGTCGAGGCGGAGGTCCGGCAGCTCGACGAGGCGCCGCGGCCCCCGCAGTAAGGGCGGTAGGGCGGTAGGGCAGTAAGGGCCGTAGCGACCGTGGCGCACGTTGCCTCCCGCTCCGCCGGCTGCTCTGATGGGTGGCCGTGACGGAGAGGGAGGCGACGGCGGTCGTCGAGGCGGCATACCGGATCGAGTCCGCGCGGATCATCGCCGCGGCCGCGCGGATCGTCCGGGACGTCGGCCTGGCCGAGGAGTTGGCGCAGGACGCGCTGGTGGCCGCGCTGGAGCAGTGGCCGCGCGACGGCGTGCCGGACAACCCGGGCGCCTGGCTGACGGCCACCGCCAAGCGGCGGGCGGTCGACCTGGTGCGCCGCCGGGAGGTCTACGCCCGCAAACTCGCCGAGGTGGGGCGGTCGCTGGAGGACGCGCCGGAGCCACCGGAGCCGTCCGGCCCGGACGACATCGACGACGACCTGCTGCGGCTGATCTTCACCGCCTGCCACCCGGTGCTGTCGGCGCAGGCGCGGATCGCGCTCACCCTGCGGCTGCTGGGCGGGCTGACCACCCCGGAGATCGCCCGCGCCTTCCTGGTGCCGGAGGCGACGGTGGCCCAGCGGATCGTCCGGGCGAAGCGGACGCTGGCGAAGGCGGGCGTGCCGTTCGAGGTGCCGTACGGCGAGGACCGGGCGCAGCGGCTGTCCTCGGTGCTGGAGGTCGTCTACCTGATCTTCAACGAGGGCTACTCGGCCACCGCCGGGGACGACCTGCTGCGCCCGCAGCTGTGCGAGGACGCCCTGCGGCTGGCCCGGGTGCTGGCCGCGCTGGTGCCCGGGGAGCCGGAGGCGCACGGGCTGGCCGCGCTGCTGGAGTTCCAGGCCTCCCGGACGGCCGCCCGCACCGGCCCCGACGGGCGGCCGGTGCTGCTGGCCGAGCAGAACCGGGCGCGCTGGGACGGGCTGCTGATCCGACGCGGCTTCGAGGCGTTCGGGCGGGCGGGCAGCGGGCCGTACTCGGTGCAGGCCGCGATCGCCGCCTGCCACGCCAGGGCGCGGCGGTACGAGGACACCGACTGGGCGACGATCGCCGCGCTGTACGAGCGGCTGCTGGTGCTGACGCCCTCACCGGTGGTGGCGCTGAACCGGGCGGTGGCCGTCTCGATGGCCCGGGGCCCGGCCGCCGCCCTGGAGCTGGTGGACGCCCTGGCGGCGGAGCCGGCGCTGCGCGACTACCACCTGCTGCCGAGCGTGCGGGGCGACCTGCTGGCCCGGCTGGGGCGGACGGCCCAGGCCCGGGCGGAGTTCGAGCGGGCGGCGGGGCTGACCCGCAACGAGCGGGAGCGGGAGCTGCTGCGGGAGCGGGCGGCCGCACTGGGCGACAGGCCCTAGCTAGGGGGTGTCGTCCTGGCGCAGGCGGGCGCTGACCGCGCCGAGGCCTTCGGCGAGGACGGCGAGCTGCTCGCGGGTGAGCACGTCGATCAGCAGCTCGCGCACCAGGGCGACGTGGCCGGGGGCGGCCTGGCGGAGCGTCTCCCGCCCCTGGTCGGTGAGTTCGGCGATGACGCCGCGCACGTCACTGGGGCAGGAGCGGCGGCCGACCAGGCCCATCCGCTCCAGTTGGGTGACCTGGTAGGTCAGGCCGCTCTTGGAGGTGACCAGCTTGTCGGCGAGTTCGGTCATCCGCAGCGAGTCGCCGGGGGCGGCGGACAGGTGCACCAGGATCTCGTACTGCTGGTGCGAGAGGCCGGAGTCGTCCTTGAGCTGGCGCTCCAGCCGCCGGTTGAGCAGGTTGCTCGCGACGACGAAGCCCCGCCAGGCGGCCATCTCGTCCTGGTCGAGCCAGCGGGGTTCGTTCAGTGAGGACATGGGGTGAAGCCTACTCCTGTTGTTCAAATTCGAACGAAGGTGTACCGTCCCGGAGTAGAGGTTCAAATTTGAACTACCCACTCGTTCCCCTTGAGGAGGACACCTTGAGCACCGCGGCCCCCGAGCGCATGCCCGCCCTGTACCTCTCGCACGGCGCGCCGCCGCTCGCCGACGACCCGATCTGGCCGGGCCAGCTGGCCGCCTGGTCCGCCGACCTGCCCCGGCCCAAGGCCGTCCTGATGGTCTCCGCCCACTGGGAGGAGGCCCCGCTGGCCGTCGGCGCCGTCACCACCGTCCCGCTGGTCTACGACTTCTGGGGCTTCCCCGAGCACTACTACGCCGTCCGGTACGCCGCCCCCGGCGCCCCCGAGCTGGCCGAGCGCGTGCGCAAGCTGCTGCGCGCCCCCGGCACGCCCGTCCAGGACATCCCCGACCGCGGGCTCGACCACGGCGCGTACGTCCCGCTGGTGGAGATGTTCCCGGAGGCCGACGTCCCGGTGCTGCAGATCTCCCTGCCCACCCTGGACCCGCAGCGCCTGCTGGAGATCGGCCGCCGGCTCGCACCGCTGCGCGACGAGGGCGTGCTGATCATCGGCAGCGGCTTCTTCACCCACAACCTGCGGGCGCTCAACAGCGACGGCCGGACCAGCTCGGTGATGGCCGAGTTCGACGACTGGGGCAGGCGCGCCCTGGACGCCCAGGACCTGGACGCGCTGCTCGACTTCGAGCGCAAGGCCCCGGCCGGGCGGCTCGCCCACCCGCGCACCGAGCACTTCGCGCCGCTGTTCGTGACCCTCGGCGCCGGCGAGGCCGACCTCGGCAGCCAGCGCAGCGTGATCGACGGGTTCTGGATGGGGTTGGCCAAGCGGTCGATCCAGCTGGGCTGAACGGGTGAGCCCGGCGCGCTACAGCGAGCAGCAGGTGAAGCGCTCGCCGATGTGCTCGGGCTGCTCGATCTCGTCCACCAGGGCGACCGCGTAGTCCGGCACCGAGATCCGGCTGTGGCCCCCGGCGTCCGTGAGCAGTTGCTCCAGGCCGGTCCGGTAGCGGCCGGTCCGCTCCCCCGGGCCGATCTCGGCCGCCGGGCTGAGCACCGTCCAGCGGACGTCGGAGACGGTCCGGTAGTAGTCCAGCGCCTCGCCGTGGGCGTGCATGATCTGCAGGATCGGCTCCGGCAGGCCCGGGGTGTCCCAGACCCGCACGCCCGGGGCGGTCTCCAGGCTGCCCGCGCCGCCGACCGCGATCAGGCGGGGCGCGGCGCCGTCGGCGACCGCCCGCAGGCCCTCGACCAGTGAACGGGCGGCGGGCTCGATCAGCGCCAGGTGGCCCGGGCCGTCGCCGCCGCCGACGGCGCTCACCAGGACGTCCCGGCCGGCCGCCACCCGGGCCACGTCGGCCGGGTCCAGCACGTCGCCGCGCTCCACCCGGGCCGCCGCGCCCCGGTAGCGGTCCGGCTCGCGGACCACGGCGGTGACCTCGTGCCCGCGGGCCGCCGCCTCCGCGACGACGGCGCTGCCGATGCCGCCATTGGCGCCGATCACGGCGATTTTGGCCATGGGGTACCTGCCCGGTGCTCGGAGGGTGGCCTCGCTTCTCACTGGCCTCAGACAGCTCGATTATCGGACGGAAGCGCGAACGGCCGCCCGCGCAGGCCCCGGTGGAACGGACCTCGGCGGGCGGCCGTACTGCGGGGCGCGCCGGTGGTTCAGGACGCGCCGGTGGCGGTGCGCTCGGCCTGGCTGCGCTCGACGCACAGCTCGTTGCCCTCCGGGTCGGCCAGGGTGACCCAGCCGGTGCCGTCCGGGCGGCGCTGGTCCGACACCACCGTGGCGCCCAGGGCGAGCAGGCGCTCGACCTCCTCGTCACGGCTGCGGTCCTGCGGCTGGAGGTCCAGGTGGACCCGGTTCTTCACGGTCTTGCCCTCGGGCACCCGGATGAACAGCAGATCGGCACCGGCGGACTTCACCACCGCCTCCGGGTCACCCAGGTTGTCGTCCTCGGCGAGGGTGCCGTCCAGCACCTTCGCCCAGAAGTCCGCGAGGGCGAACGGGTCCGCGCAGTCGATCGTCACATGACGTACCAGAGAAGCCATGGGCTCACTCTGGCCGGTGCCGTTCGGTCGTGTCCAGCCTTTTCCGGCAGTGCCGGTGCCCGTCCAGCGGGTACGACGGCGGGAAGGCCGGGACGACCTCCGCGAACGCGTAGCCGCTCTTCTCCGCGACCCGGCAGGAGGCGTCGTTGTCGCCCTCGTGCAGCAGGTCGATCCGGAGCAGGCCGTCCGCGGCGAAGGCCTCGAAGGCCCAGACGGTGAGCGCCTCCACCGCGCGCGGGGCGACGCCCCGGCCGCGTGCCGCGGCCGCCGTCCAATAGCCGACCTCGGCCCGCTCGCCGCCCGGGGTACCGCGCTTGAGCACCACGTTGCCGACCAGCTCGCCGGCTTCGAGGACGGCGAAGGCGTACCGGGTGCCGTTCGCCCAGCCCTCGTACTGCACGGCCAGCCAGTGCGCGGCGCGCTCCGGGCCGTCCGGGTAGGTCCGGGTGTAGCGGCGCAGCGTGCCGTCCCGGTAGGCCTCGATCAGGGCCGGGGCGTCAGCGTCCTCGAAGGGGCGCAGCAGCAGGCCGTCCGCCGTCGGGAAGGTGGTCAGGGCCGGGTCGGGTCGGTGGTGGTTCATGGTGCTCTCCCCCTGGGTTCGGAACCGCTGCGCGATCTCCCTGACGGACGGCCGGCCACCGCTCGACGGTTGCGGCTTGACCTTGACGCTGGCGGCAGGGTCGGAGAGTGCTCCCATGAGCGAACAGAACGAAGCGGGGACGGGTCGGGTCGTGGTGGTCACCGGGGCCGGGACGGGGATCGGGCGGGAGACCGCGCGGGCCTTCGCGGCCGAGGGCGCCCGGGTGGTGGCGGTCGGGCGGCGCCCCGGGCCGCTGGCGGAGACGGCGGCCGCGCACCCGGGGCTGATCGAGCCGCTGGTGGCGGACGTCACCGGACCGGACGCCCCGGAGCGGATCGTCGGAACGGCCCTGGAGCGGTACGGGCGGCTCGACGTGCTGGTGAACAACGCCGGCATCGTGCAGAACACCCAGCGCCTCGGCGACTTCCACCGGGCCGGGATCGAAACACTGCTGGCCACCAACCTGGTCGCCCCGGTGCTGCTCGGCCAGGCCGCGCTGCCCGCACTGGCCGAGAGCCGGGGCGTGGTGGTCAACGTCAGCACCGCCGTCGGACAGCGCGGCTGGCCGACCAACTCGGTGTACGCGGCGGGCAAGGCGGCGCTGGAGACGATCACCCGCAGCTGGGCGGTCGAGCTGGCGCCGCGCGGCATCCGGGTGGTCGCGGTGGCGCCCGGGGCGATCGACACCCCGATCGGCGAGCACTCCGGTTTCAGCCCCGAGCTGTCGGCGGCGATCCTGGAGTGGCAGTTGGGGCTCACCCCGCTGGGCCGGATCGGGCGGCCCGCCGAGGTGGCCTGGGCGATCACCCAACTCGCCTCGCCGCAGGCCTCGTTCGTGACCGGCGTAGTGTTGTCCGTGGACGGGGGCGCGCTGGTGGCCTGAGGAACCGACGGACGGACGGGCGGGGCGGCGGTGCGGATCGGTGAACTGGCGCGGCGGACGGGCAGTACGGCCCGGGCGCTGCGGCACTACGAGCAGGCCGGGCTGATCGACTCCGAGCGGGCGGCCAACGGCTACCGGGAGTACCGGGATTCGGCCGTCCCGCGGGTCCGCAACATCCGCGCTCTGGTCGCCGCCGGGCTCACCATGGAGGACCTCCGGCCGATGCTCACCTGCCTGGACGGGGACGTCCTCGCCCGGCCGCCGTCCGAGCGGGTGCTGGGGGTCGTCCGGGAGCGGCTGGCGGCGCTCGAACGCCGGATCGCCGCCCAGACCGAGGCCCGGGACCGGCTGCTGGTGGCGCTGACGGCGGCCGAGCGGCTGCGTTCGAACGGGTGACACCCCCGATCGGGGGTGTGCAGCGGGCGCGCGGGATAGGACAGTGGGCGCATGCAGATTCCACTCTCCGTGCTGGACTTCCTCGACCGGGCCGAGCTGGTCTACGGCGACCGGGTCGGCATCGTCGACGAGCCGGTGCAACCGGCCGAATCCTGGGGCGAGCTGAGCTACCGGCGGATCGCCGGGCTCGCCCGGGCCCAGGCCGCCGGGCTGGACCGGCTCGGCGTCGGTCCGGGCGAGCGGGTCGCGGTCGTCTCGCACAACTCGGCCCGGCTGCTCACCGCCTTCTTCGGGGTGAGCGGGTACGGCCGGGTGCTGGTGCCGGTCAACTTCCGGCTGCGGGCCGAGGAGGTCACGTACATCGTCGAGCAGAGCGGCGCCTCCGTCCTGCTGGTCGACCCCGAACTCGCCGACGCGCTGCACGGGGTGGTGGCCAAGCACAAGTTCGTGCTCGGCGCGGACAGTGACGCGCTGCTGTACGACTTCGACCACGCGCCCCGCCGGTACGCGATCTCCGAGAACGACACCGCGACCATCAACTACACCAGCGGAACCACCGCCCGCCCCAAGGGGGTTCAGCTCACCCACCGCAACGTCTGGCTGAACGCGACGCTGATGGGCCTGCACTACGGCGCGAACGACCGGGACGTGTACCTGCACACCCTGCCGATGTTCCACGCCAACGGCTGGGGCCTGCCGTTCTCGCTCACCGGACTCGGCGCCCGGCACATCGTGCTGCGCAAGGTGGACGGCGCCGAGATCCTGCGCCGGGTCGAGCGGCACGGGGTGACCTTCCTGTCCGGCGCGCCCGCCGTGGTGCAGATGGTGCTGGACGCGGCCGCCGACTGGGACGGCCCGGTGCCCGGCCGGGACAGGGTGCGGATGATCGTGGCCGGCGCCCCGCCGCCGACCTCCGTGGTGCAGCAGGTCGAGGAGCAGCTGGGCTGGGAGTTCATGCAGCTCTACGGCCTGACCGAGACCGCGCCGATCGTCACCGTCAACCGCTCGCGCGCCGAGTGGGACGCCCTGCCGGCCGCCGAACGGGCCGAGAAGCTGGTACAGGCCGGCGCGCCCGCGCTCGGCACCCAGCTGCGGGTCGACGCCCAGGGCGAGGTGCTGGTGCGCTCCAACACCGTGCTGGACGGGTACTGGCAGCAGCCGGAGGCGAGCGCCGAGGCGCTGCGGGGCGAGTGGTTCCACACCGGCGACGGCGGCACCCTCACCGACGGCCAACTGTCCATCTCGGACCGGAAGAAGGACGTCATCATCAGCGGCGGGGAGAACGTCTCCTCGATCGAGGTGGAGGACTGCCTGTACGGCCACCCGGCGGTGGCCGAGGTCGCGGTGATCGGGGTGCCGCACGAGAAGTGGGGCGAGACGGTCAAGGCCCTGGTGGTGCTCCGGGAGGACCGGGCGGCCGTCACCGAAGCGGAGTTGATCGCGCACTGCAAGCAGCGGCTGGCCGGCTACAAGTCGCCCACCTCGGTGGAGTTCCGCGCCGAACTGCCGCGCACGGCCACCGGGAAGCTGCAGAAGTTCCGGCTGCGCGAGCCGTACTGGAGCGGGCGGGAGCGCCAGGTCAACTGACGAGTCCGGTCGCCCTGGCCGCCAGGGCGAGTTCGGTCCGGTTGCGGACACCGAGCTTGTGCATCGCGGACTTGAGGTAGCCGGTCACGGTGTTGCAGGTCAGGCCCAGGTGGGCGGCGATCTCCGGATTGGTCCGGCCGGTCGCCGCCCAGCGCAGCACCTCGTGCTCGCGCCGGGTCAACGGCCGTGCGGGCGACACCGGTTCGGGCTTCGTACGGCTCCAGGCCGCCGCCCCGGCGAGCGCCCGGGCGGCCGTCGCCGCCAGCCGGCCGACGGCGGAGATCCGGACGTCCCCGAACGGGACGACGGTGCGCAGCGAGGCGTACACCACGCCGTGCACGGTGTCGCCGTCCAGCAGCGGGACGGTGAGCATCGCGTACAGGTCGTCGGCGGCCACGGCCGCGTCGTACTGGTGCGAAATGGTCGTGGCCGCACGGTAGTCGGGTACCCAGGTGGGCGCGCGCTCGGCGAGCGCCCGGCCGCCGAGGCCGAGGCCGGCCGGGACGGGCACGTCGTGCAGCAGGTCCGCCCGGGTACCGGCCCAGTGGCGCAGCACCATGCCCTCGCTGCCGGGGCGGCGGCCGGGCAGCGGCTCGGGCACGCCGACCAGCCCGACGTCGGCACCGCACTCGGCCACCACCCGGCGGGCGAGGTCTCCGAGCACCGCGCGGCGCACCAGCTCGGCGGCGCGGGCGGCGAGTTCGGGGTCGTCGGAGTCGGCGGGGTGGTGGGAGTGGTGGGAGTGGTGGGGGCGCTCGGGGTGGTCCGGGCGCTCGGGGGCGCCGAACGGCACGGCAGTGAGGGGGTCCGCAGCCCTGGTCATCGCGGAATTGTCACACGCGGTGCGACCGGAGGCGAGAGTCCTGACGTGCGTGTTCCGTGGAGTGGCGGGCGTCGGCGCCGGTCGGGGCGTAGGGTGCGGCCGCGGGCTACCGACGAGTAGCAACCGCGCCGAGCGGAGGGAAGAGCCGATGACCGACCCCGACACCCCCGACACCCCGGGCACGCCGGGCGCCCCGGGCCACGTCCTGCACGGCCTGCTGGCCGACCTGCGGGCCGAGAGCGCCGTCCTGGACGGGCTGGTGGCCGGACTGTCGGCCGCGGACTGGGCCGCGCCCACCCCGGCCGAGGGCTGGACGGTCGCGCACCAGATCGCCCACCTGGCCTGGACCGACGACTGGACGGCACTGGCCACCCGCGACCCGGAGGGCTTCACCGCCTCGCTCGGCGGCCGCTTCACCCAGCTGCTGGCCGCCGGCGCCGACCCGGTCGAGGACGGCGCCCGGGAGGGTGCGGCCGCCGAACCCGCCGCCCTGCTCGCCCGCTGGCGGGCCGGGCGGGCGCAGGTACAGGCCGCCCTCGCCGCCGCCCCCGCCGACGTCCGGCTGCCCTGGTTCGGCCCGCCGATGAAGCCCGCCTCGATGGCCACCGCCCGACTGATGGAGACCTGGGCGCACGGCCAGGACGTGGCGGACGCGCTGGGCACGACCCGGGAACCCACCGACCGGCTGCGGCACATCGCCCACCTGGGCCTGCGCACCCTCGGCTTCGCCTTCGCGGCCCACGGCCTGCCCGCGCCGCAACGCCCGGTGCGCCTCGAACTGACCGCACCCGACGGGGGTTCGTGGGCCTTCGGCCCGACCGACGCGATGGACGTGGTGACCGGCCCGGCCCTGGACTTCTGCCTCCTGGTCACCCAGCGCCGCCACCGCGACGACCTCGCCCTGACCGCCACCGGCCCGATCGCCACCATCTGGCTGCCGATCGCCCAGACCTTCGCCGGCCCTCCCGGCAAGGGCCGGCAGCCCGGCGCCGGAGCCTGACCGGCCCGGAGCGGGTCCGCGCACAGACTGCACCGGACCACGACCGCTACCACGCGCGGCACGACCGGAAGTTCGGGGACAGCATGCGCGTTCCCGAGCCGTTCGACTTCGAGCTGGAGCTGAGCGGGCTGGTGCGTTACCCGGACTGAGCGCGACCGGGCTGAGCACGACCGGGCGGACCGGGGCCTCAGAGGCCGATCCGGAGTGGGGTGAGGCGGGTGGCGATCAGGTTGGTGGCGCCGCGGTCGCGTTCGATGTGGCCGTGCACCAGGAGGCCGGCCCGGTCCAGGGCGGTGCGGCGCTGGGACTCCCAGACCGGGCGGTTGCAGATCACGTTGATCAGGCCGGTCTCGTCCTCCAGGCTGAGGAAGAGCACCCCGCCGGCCGTCGGCGGGCGCTGGCGGTGGGTGACCAGGCCGCCGACCACCACGGCCGTTCCCGGTGGCACGTCCGGGAGTTGGGCGGCGCTGAGCGCGCCACCGCGGTCCAGGTGGGCGCGCAGGTGCTGGAGCGGGTGGCTGGTGGCGGAGGTGCCGGTGGCCCACAGGTCGGCGATGGTCTCCTCGACCGGGCTCATCCCGGGCAGTTCCGGCGCCTCGGTGCCGGGCGTGGTGCCGGGGAGCAGTTCGGCCGAGATCCCCGCGAACGCGCCTGCCGCCCACAGCGCCTGACGTCTCGTCAGGCCGAAGCAGTCGAAGGCCCCGGCCGTCGCCAGCGCCTCCAGGGCGGGCGCGGGCAGACCGGTGCGGCGGGCGAAGTCCTCCAGGTCGGCGTACGGCTGCCCGGCCGCGATCAGCTCGGCCTGCGGGGTGCCGATGCCGCGCACCGTCTCCAGGCCGAGCCGGATGGCCGGTTGGGGCCGGCCGGCGGTCAGCGGCGGCGCGGGGGTCGGGCCCCGGTACGGCTCCAGGGTGGGGCGCGGCCCGCTGGCGTTGACGTCCACCCCGCGCACCCGTACGCCGTGCCGGCGGACGTCCGCGACCAGGCTGAGCGGCGAGTAGAAGCCCATCGGCTGGTTGGCCAGCAGGGCGCAGGTGAAGGCCGCCGGGAAGTGGTGCTTGAGCCAGGCGCTGGCGTACACCAGGTAGGCGAAGCTGATCGCGTGCGACTCCGGGAAGCCGTAGTTGGAGAAGGCCTCGATCTTGCCGTAGACGTCCTCGGCGACCTCGGCCGGGATGCCGCGCTCGGCCATCCCGGTGAGCAGCCGGTCGCGCAGCCGGGCGACCCGCTCGTGCGAGCGCTTGGCGCCCATCGCCTGGCGCAGCCGGTCGGCCTCGGCGGGCGTGAACCCGGCGCAGTCGATGGCGAGTTGCATCATCTGCTCCTGGAACAGCGGCACCCCGAGGGTCTTGCCGAGGGCGTTCTCCATCAGCGGGTGCGGGCAGCCGGGCGGCTCCGCCCCGGCGCGGCGGCGCAGGTACGGGTGGACGGAGCCGCCCTGGATCGGGCCGGGGCGGATCAGCGCGACCTCGACCACCAGGTCGTAGAAGTGGTCCGGCTTGAGCCGGGGCAGGGTGGCCATCTGCGCCCGGGACTCGACCTGGAAGACGCCCACGGTGTCGGCGCGGCGCAGCATCGCGTACACGCCCTCGTCGTCGCCCGGGATGCCGGCCAGGTCGTAGCGCAGGCCGTGGTGGAGCGCGATCAGGTCGCAGGCGTCGTGCAGCGCGGCGAGCATGCCGAGGCCGAGCAGGTCGATCTTCACCAGCCCGGCGCCCGCGGTGGACTCCTTGTCCCACTGGAGGACGGAGCGCCCGGGCATCCGGGCCCACTCGGTCGGGCAGATCTCCCCGATCGGCTCCCTGGTGAGCACCATGCCGCCCGAGTGGATGCCCAGGTGGCGTGGCAGGCCGTGGAGTTGGGCGGCGAGCGAGAGCACGTCGGCGGGGATGACGGCGTCCGCGCCGGGGGCGGAACGGAAGTCGGTCTGCCGGCTGAAGGCGTCCACCTGCCCCTGCGGGTAGCCGAGCACCCGGGCGGCGTCGCGGATCGCCAGCCGGGGGCGGTAGGTGATCACGTTGGCGACCTGGGCGGCGTGCTCGCGGCCGTAGCGGCGGTAGACGTACTGGATGACCTCCTCGCGGCGGCGGTTCTCGATGTCCAGGTCGATGTCGGGCGGGCCGTCCCGGGCGGTGGACAGGAAGCGCTCGAACAGCAGCTTGTAGTGGACCGGGTCGACGGCGGTGATCCCGAGGGCGTAGCAGACCGCCGAGTTGGCGGCCGAGCCGCGGCCCTGGCACCAGATGTCCTGGCTCCGGCAGAAGTCCACGATGTCGTGGACGATCAGGAAGTAGCCGGCCAGGTCGAGGTCCTCGATCACGTCCAGCTCCTTGGCGAGCTGGCGGCGGGCGGCGGCGTTGCCGGGGCCGAAGCGGGCCGGGCCGCCGGCCGCGACCAGGGCGCGCAGGTGGCCGATCTCGGTCTCCCCCTCGGGGACGGGGTAGCCGGGCAGCTCCGGGTCCAGCTTGGCGAAGTCGAAGGCGCAGGCCCGGCCGAGTTCGGCGGTGGCCCGCCGTACGCCGGGGAAGCGGGCCAGCCGGGCGGCCATCTCCCGGCCCGAGCGCAGGTGCGCGGTGCCGGAGGCCCTCGTCCAGCCGGCCGCCTCCTGGAGGGTGCGGCGCCCGTGCAGGGCCGCCAGGCTCTGGGCGAGCCGGCCCTGGGCGGGGCCGGCGTGGTGGGCGTTGGTGGAGGCGACGACCGGCAGCCGCAGTTCTCCGGCGAGCGCGGCGAGGGCGTCGTTGCGCCGGTCGTCGCCGGGCAGCCACTGGTCGATCAGCTCGACGTACACGTTCTCGCGGCCGAACGCCTCGGTGAGGGTGCGCAGTCGCTGCTCCGCCCCGCCGGTCGCGAGGGCCGCCGGGACCCGGCCGAGGCGGCAGCCGGTGAGCACCGCCCAGTGGCCGTCGTGCGCCCCGGCGAGCGCGGCGAAGTCGTACGCCGGACGGCCCTTGGCGCCGCCGGCCAGCTGGGCGGCGGCGATCGCGGCGGAGAGACGGCGGTAGCCGGCCGGGTCACGGGCCAGGACGAGCAGGTGCTCGACGTCCTCGGCACCCGCACCTCTCGCACCGTGACGGATCGTCAGTTCGGCGCCGAAGACGGTGGCCACGCCCGTCCCCCGGGCCGCCTCGGCGAGCCGGACCGCTCCGTACAGGCCGTCGTGGTCGGTGATCGCCAGGGTCTCCACGCCCAGCCGGGCCGCCTCGGCGACCAGGTCCTCCGGGTCGCTGGCGCCGTCCAGGAAGCTGAAGGCGGAGTGGACGTGCAGTTCGGCCCAGGGTTCGGCGGGGGGTTCGGCGAGGGGTTCGGTGGGGGCTTCTTCGGTGGGGGGTTCGGTGGGGGCCTCCGAGGCGGGGCGGCGCAGCGGGACGACCGTGCGGTCCGGCGCGGCGCCGGCCAGCCGGCGGTGCAGTTCGCTCCAGGGGACGGTGGGGTGGCTGGTGAAGCCCATCGGGGTTGCCTTCGTCGCTCTCGTACTGGTCCTGCCCCCCTTGCCCCCCTGCCGCGGGCCTTCGGGCCGCTAGTCGTAGCCGGCCTCCAGGTACCACGCACCCCCCTCCACGGTGAGCAGCAGCGCCCGGCCGCCGTCCACCACCACCTGGAACCGCGCCCGGCGGCGGGCGAGCGACTGGTCCCACCAGTACTCGACCGCCGGCCAGGGCCCGGTCCAGGCCGCCACCCGCTCCTCCCGGCCCCGGGCCACGACCAGGGCCGGGCGGCCCGACACCCCCGCCCGGCCGTCCACCGTGACCGGTCGGCCGGCCTCGTCCAGCACCCGGACCGGCGCCGGCTCGCGCAGCACCACGGCCGGCCAGAGGTCCGCCGACCGCTCCGCCAGCCGCCCCGGCCAGGGCGCCTCCGCCGCAGCCGCCGCCTCGTACGGCTCGCCCCACGGCACCCGGACCTGCTGCTCGCCCGGACCACGCCCGCCGGCCGGCTCGATCCGGCGCAACCCGGCGTGGCCGAGCACCGCCTGCACCCGGGCCACCGCGCGCTCCACCCGGTCGTCCGCGACGGCCTGGCCCCACAGGGCGAGCTGGCGGCCCTGGTCCGGGGAGAGGCCGTCGGGGGCGAGGCGGAGCAGGGCGAAGCCCTCCTCGGCCCCGGGGCTGGCGGGGCTGCCGGTGCTGCCAGTGCTGCCCTGGCCGTCGGTGTTGCCGGTACTGCCGGGGCCGCTGGTGAAGGTGCCCATGCCCTGCCAGGCCTGGAGCTGCCAGCGGACCCGTTCGGCCAGGGCCGTCGCGGACAGCCGGCCCTCGTGCCGCCACAGTCGGGAGACCGTCCGGCCGTCCGCGCAGGCCACCTCGACCGCCACCCGGCGGCAGGTCAGCCCGGCTCCGGCCAGCCGCCGGTGCAGCTGCTCGGCCAGCGTGCGGGCGACGAACACCAGCGGCTCGGTCGACGGCTCCGGCGGGTCGAAGCGCTGCTCGACGGCGAGGTCCGGCTCCTCGCCGCGCGGCACCAGCGGGCGCGGCTGCAGGCCGCGGGCCAGCCGGTGCGCGACCGTCCCGGTCGGGCCGAAGCGGTCCGCGACCGCCTCGGGCGGCAGCGCGGCGAAGGCCCCGACGGTGGGCAGGCCGAGCCGCCCCAGCAGCTCGGCCAGCGTCTCGTCACCCAGCGTGGCCACCGGGTAGGGGGCGAGGAACTCCGCCGTACGACCGGCGGGCACCAGCACCCCGGCGCGGGCAGCGAGCACGGCGGCGAACAGGCCGTCGGCGACGCCGATCCGGGCGTGGGGGGCGGTCGGTCCGGTGGCCGGTGCGGCGGTGGGTCCGGCGGTGGGTCCGGTGGTGGGTACGGCGGTGGGTACGGCGGTGGGTACGGCGGTGGGTCCGGCGGTGGGTCCGGCGGTGGGTCCGGTGATAGGTACGGCGGTGGGTCCGGTGACCGGTGCGGCGGGCGGGCCTGGGGTGGCGGGCGTGGCGGGCGGGCCTGGGGTGGCGGGCACTGCCACCGCGCCGGGGACGGCGTCCGGGACGGGCGGTCGCCCGAGGGCGTCCGCCACCGCCGCGCCGACCAGGGCCGCGAGCGCCTCCTCGCCGCCGAAGTAGCGGCCCGGGCCCTTCACCGGAATGGCGCACAGACCCGGGCGGATCACCTCCACCCGGGGCGTGAACGCCTCCACCGCCGCGACCACCGGCTCGAAACGGCGGGTCTCCGCCTCCGGGTCGCGGTCGCGCAGCTCCAGTTCCGGGCAGAGCCGCTGGGCCAGCTTGAGCCGCTGCCCCTGCCGCACCCCGGCAGCCCGGGCGCCCGCGGAGCAGGCGAGGATCCGGCCGGCCTCGGTCACGGCCACCGGGTCGTCACCGGTGACGGCCACCACCGGCCAGTCCGGGCACCAGACCACCAGGACCCTGGGGGTCCGGTCGCCGTCGGGCGTCGTCGGCATGTCACACCACCGCCGCCACGAGCGGAGCCGCCACGGGAACGGCGGGGACGACGGCGGGAACGACGGGGACGGCCGCGGGGCCCGGGGGAACGGCGAGGGGCTGCGGCTGCTCCCGGACCGGGCGCACCGCGCCGTGCTCGTCCGGCAGCCAGAGCCGGGCCGTCCGGCCGCGCACCGCCGAACCGCGCCCCTCGGCCACCACCTCCACCTGACGCCCGGCGAGCTGCCCGTGGCCGTCCCCCAACCCGAACCAGCGACCGGACCGCACCCCCAGCCGCAGCACCGCCCCCGGCCACGGCCCGGCCACCAGCAGCACGCAGCCGGTGCGCCGCAGCACGGCGGCCAGACGGGCGGCCAGCTTCGGGGGCACCGGCCCGTCCGGGCGCAGCATGATCAGTTCGACCGCGCCGGCCAGCACCGACACCACCTCGGGCCAGTGCCGCCCCGGGTCGTCGGCGACCAGCAGGCGGCGCAGGTCCAGGCCGTACCCCTCGGCGGCGGCGAGGCCCAGCTCCGGCAGCCCGACCGCGGCCGCCCAGCCGCCCCCGGTCTCCCGGACCCCGGCGGCCAGCGCGAGCAGCAGTCCGGCGTCCCCGCCCGCCACCGACACCGCCGTCCCGCGCCGCAGTCCGCCGTCCGGCAGTACCTCGCGCAGGGCGGGCACCACGGACACCAGTCCGCGCCCGGCCGCCTGCCCAGCCGTCAAGCCAGCCGTCATCCCGTCCGTCAACCCGTCCGTCCGCACGCTCTCGGACGCGGGCACGGCAGCCGGGAGCGCCACCGGCCGCAGCACGGGGCGTGCGGGCTGCTGTTCGACGGTGGATTCGAAAGAAGGTTCGAAAACGGGCACAGCCCCAGGATCGAACATCAGTTCGCAAAGATTCAAGTCCACCCCACCACCCCCATCCGTCACGCTCCGTGTCGGATGCGCCGAATGCCGGAGCCCCCTTGGCTCTTTCAGGTGACCGACAACCCTTTTTTCCTTGACAAATTTTTTTGTCGGTCGGATGCTGGAGAGGTGCTGGACGTCGCCGTGATCGAAGAACCCGCCGCGGCCGAGGCCTCCCTGGACCCGATCCGGTCCCGGATCCTCGCCGCCCTCGCCGAGCCCGGCTCGGCCGCCATGCTGGCCACCCGGCTGGAACTGCCCCGGCAGAAGGTCAACTACCACCTGAAAGAACTGGAACGGCACGGACTCGTCGAACTCGCCGAGGAACGACGCAAGGGCAACGTCACCGAACGGGTGTACCGCGCCACCGCCGCCTCCTACGTGATCTCCCCCAGCGTCCTGGCCGCCGTGAGCCCCGACCCCTCCCGTTCCCCCGACCAGCTCTCCGCCCGCTGGCTGCTCGCCCTGGGCTCCCGGCTGGTGCAGGAGGTCGGGGCCCTGCTCACCGGCGCCTCCCGCGCCGGGCGCCGGGTCGCCTCCTTCGGCATCGACGCCCAGGTGCGGTTCGCCTCCGCCGCCGACCGGACGGCCTTCGCCGAGGAACTGTCCCTGGCCGTGGCCACCCTGGTCAGCCGCTACCACGACGAGTCCGCCCCCGGGGGCCGCAGCCACCGGGTGGTCGTCGGACTCCACCAGATCCCCTCGGCACCGCAACCCGAGGACGACCGACCGCAACCCGCGGACACCCGACCGCGGCCCACGGACACCCGACCGCGGCCCGAGGCCGACCAGGAGAACCGGACATGACCCACCCCTTCGAGATCGAACTGGAGACGACCCTCCCGGCGAGCCCGGAACAGGTCTGGGAGGCCATCGCCACCGGACCGGGCCTCGACTCCTGGTTCATGGGCCGCAACGAACTCGATCCGCGCGAGGGCGGAACCGCCGGCATGGAGATCGGCGGCCACCGCACGGAGGCGGTGGTCACCGCCCACGAGCCCGGCAAGCGCCTGGCCACCCGCACCGCCACCGCCGAGGACGGCCGGTTCATGGCCTTCGAGTACCTGATCGAGGGCCGGGACGGCGGCAGCACCGTGCTCCGCGTCGTCCACAGCGGCCTGCTCGGCGACGACTGGCAGGACGAGTACGACGCGCTGCGCCGCGGCTGGCCGTTCCACCTGCACACGCTCCGCGAGTACCTCACCCACTTCCCCGGCCGCACCGGCACCCCGGTCTTCGCCGCCGCGCCCGGAGGCGGACGCCCGGACCCGGAGGTCCGCGGCCTGCTCGCCGACGCCCTGTCACTGCCGCTCCCGGTCACCGTGGGTGCCCGGGCCCACGCCGGACCGGCCGGACTGCCCGCACTGGACGGGGAGGTGGTCTGGGCGGACGACGAACGCTTCGAACTCCGCACCGCCGACGGGCTCTACACCTTCCACCACGGCGCGGGGACGGTGCTGATGTTCCACCACCTCTTCGGGCCCGCGACGGACGGGGCCGAAGCCGCCTGGCAGCGATGGCTGGCCTGGCTCCTCGCCTGACCGACGCGCACGCATCGCCCGTCCGACATCCGCAGAGCCACGAGAACCGTAGACCCGCGAGAACCGCAGTCCCGAGAGCCGCAGTCCCACAAGAACCGCAGAGCCACGAGAACCGAGGAACCACCCATGCGTACCCTGATCAGCACCGCCTTCGTCTCGCTCGACGGCGTCGTCGAGGCCCCCGGCGGCGAACCTGGCTACCGGAACTCCGGATGGACCTTCAAGGACGTCGAGTTCGTCCCCGAGGCCTACGAGATCAAGGGACAGGAGCAGGAGGAGGCCACCGCGATGCTGCTGGGCCGGGTCAGCTACCAGGCGTTCAGCCCGGTCTGGCCGGACATGCCGGAGTTCGCCCGCTACAAGACGCTGCCGAAGTACGTCGTCTCCACCACCCTCACCGAGGACGACCTGGTGTCGAACTGGGGCGAGACCACCATCCTGCGCTCGGTCGACCAGGTCGCGGCCCTCAAGGAGACCGAGGGCGGGCCGATCATCCTGCACGGCAGCGCCGCCCTGAACCACAGCCTCTCGGACGCCGGCCTGATCGACCGCTACCACCTGCTCGTCTACCCGCTGCTGCTCGGCGCGGGCAAGCGCCTGTTCAGCGCCACGGACAAGGACGCCCAGAAGCTGGAGCTGGTCGAGCACCAGGTCTACGGCAACGGCCTGCAGAAGCAGATCTTCGACGTCGTGCGCTGACCGGCGTTCCCGGCGTGCGTTCCCGGCGCCCGGGCCTGTTGCGGACCGCTGGGGACACGGATACTCGACCCATGGGACTCCTCGTCTTCGTCACCCTGCCCGGGCTGGTGGTGCTGCTCACCGTGCTGGCCCTGGTCGACCAGTTGCTGCTGCGCGCCGGACGGGCCGGGCTGCTGCCCTGGCGGACCCCGGCGCGACAGGGCCAGATCTCCGCCACCGGCTTCGAGCAGCTGCACGCCAGCTTCTCGGCGGGCAAGCAGCACGAGCTCAAGGAGCGGCAGTCCTCGCTGATGCAGCGCGACGACGACGAGAACGGCGCACCGCGCAACCCCACCGGGGTGGACCTGGCCCGGGGCACGGCGGTGATCCGGCGGGGCTGACCGGGCAGGAGGGCTGACGTCCCGTCACGCTTGAACCGGTCGGTCTTAAACCGGTGGACAGGCTCCCGGCCGTCACCAGACTGATCCCATGACGGCGAACGACGACAAGAACGACCTGCGGATCTACGTCCAGGACGCCCGCGACGCCCTGCTGTGGAAGCTGGACGGCCTCTCCGAGTACGACCTCCGGCGACCGCTCACACCCACCGGCACCAACCTCCTGGGGCTGGTCAAGCACGTCACCGGGGCCGAGGCGCTGTACCTCGGCGAGACCTTCGGGCGCCCCTTCCCCGAACCGACCCCGCTGTGGTTCGTCGGCACCGACGAGCCGAACGGCGACCTGTGGGCCCGGGCCGAGGAGAGCACCGAGGAGGTCCTCGGGCGCTACCGCCGGGTCTGGGCGCACTCGGACGCCACCATCGAGGCACTGCCGCTGGACGCCGTCGGCCGGCTCCCGTTCGGCGACCGCCCGCAGCAGACCCTGCACCGGGTACTCGTCCACCTGATCGCCGAGACCCACCGGCACGCCGGCCACGCCGACCTGGTCCGCGAACTCATCGACGGCGCCACCGGCCAGCGGTCCGACGGCGCCAACACGGCCCCCGGCGACGCCTCGTGGTGGCGGGCCCACCACGACCGGGTGGAGCAGGCGGCCCGACGGGCCGGCGGACTCGCTTGAGCCCGGGGGCGGGAGTGGGAGCGGGGACAGGGATGGGGACAGGGGCGGGGGCGGGGGCGGACACGGGGCGGGCGTCAGGACGTCCGTACGGTGCGCGCAGTGCGGGGGCGCCGCCGTCCGGAGCATCGGGCAGTTCCTGCACCAGGGGCGGGAGTTGTGGTGGGACGCCGAGCTGCACTGCCCGTCCTGCGGCCCGCACCTGTGCGAGCACGCGGGCCCGGAGGCGATGCCGACGGACGTCCGGGCGGCGCTGCTGGCCGCCCACGGTCCGGCCCGACTGCGGCTCTCCGGTCCGCCCGACGATCCGCCCGGCGATCCGCTCGGGGATCCGCTCGGGGATCCGGTGGCGGCCCTGCGGGTGCTGCGGGACGGGGCCGGGGTCACGCTCCACGAGGCTCACGAACTGCTCGACGAACTACGGGAGTTCGGGCTGAGTGGGACGGCCGTCGAGATGGCGTGGTGGCAGGTGCAGCTGGCTGAGCGGGGTGTCGCGGCGGAGGTCGAGGAGGGCTTCGGGCGGGCGTACCGCTATGTGGGGCCGCCGGAGTTGTACCCGTCGGGGCCGCGGTCGGCGGAGTTGCGGCCAGCGGGGATGCAGCCGTCGGAATTGCGGCCGTAGGCCCCCGGGAATCCGGGCGGCCGACCCGTACGCGCCGAGGGCGAGTTCGCCGCCTGGACGGGCGGGCGGTGCGGCATCGTCCGGGAGGGGCACCACGTCTGCGTCTTCTGCGACGCGGACCTGCCGGAGCGGTGGAACGTGGACGAGGTGGTGCACCCGTAGGCACCGGCACGAAGGGGTGGGTGCGGACTCGCAGCTTCGAGGGGGCGGACCCGGGGGCCGGCTGCCGGCCGGGGAAACCGCCGTGGCGCTGTCGGGTCGGCCCGCTAGGGTCGGGTGGAACAGGGGGCGGAACGGGGAAGGGCGGGGCACGTGGAGTGTGTGCGGGTGGCCGGGGTGCCGGGTGGCGTGGTGCACGAGGGGAGCCGGGAGTTCCTGGTGCGGGAGGGGCTGCCGGCGGCCGGGGCGTTCCTGGACTTCCGGGTGCTCGGCGGCGGCTCGCTGAAGGCCTTCCCGACCGCCGGCGCGGAGCGGCTCTTCATCCTCGGGGAGACGGACTACTGCACCCCCTTCGCCCCCGTCGGCGACCTGGTGCTGCTGGACGGGACCACCGGCGAGGTGCTCCTCGGCAACGGCGGCCCCCGACGGGACCTGCTGGCCTCCGACCTGCCCGCACTGGCCGCGCTGGTACGGGAGGTGGAGGCCGTGGGCGAAGCGGCCCGGCGCCCGGAGGCGCTGGACGGACGGCGCGGGCCCGCGGTGGTGGCCGAGGTGACGGCCGGTGCCGAGCGGCGGATGCGGGAAATCGACCCCGGGCTGTTCGGGCGCGACGCCACGCCCGCGCACTGGAGTACGGCCCTGCTGGTCCGCGCACTGGGCTGGGGCGCGCTGCCCGGCGGCCCGGGCGGCCCCGCGTACCGGGTCGACACCGAACTGGTCGCCGAGCTCGCGGCGCTGACCGACGAGGACGGCGGGGCGGGCCGGGTGCACCGGTTCCGGCCGGAGTCGCTGCCCGCCGCGCTCACCCACGAGCCGACCCGCCGACTGCTGACCGAGGTCGGCCTGCCGCTCGGCGGCGCGATGTTCGGGGTGTGCGAGGAGCCGCTGGTCACCATGGCGGAGGCGTACCCCGAGTACTTCGACGGCGAGGAGGAACGCCCGTACCAGCGGGACTACCTCGCGCTCGGGGACTGGCCGTCCGACCTCACCATCGCCCTGGACGGCGCCACCGGGCGGCTGGAACTGCCCGACTGGTACGACGACGGGCAGCCCGAGGCCTACCTCAACCGCGACCTGACCGCCCTGCTCTACGCCCTGTGGACGTACGAGCGGCTGCGCGCCGAGTGGGAGCGCTGGGAGCACGGCCGGGAACGCGGCGGCGAGCACGGCCGCGAGCACGGTGGCGAGCACGGCCGGGGTCGGGACACCTGGGCGGTGTTCGACCCGCAGTCGCTGCTGAGCACCGTGGTGGACCGGCTGGTCGAGGGCGTCGACCCGGAGGCCTTCGCCTCGCCCGGGCGGTCCTGGCGGCTGCTCGCGGAGGACGGGCACCTGGGCGGGCTGCTCGGCTGAACGCCGGGGGGACGCTCCTCCCTCGGCCGGCGCCGCCGCGCCGGTACGCTGCCCCGGTGACGAACATCCGTACGGCGGCCGGGCGAAGACGGGTGGTGCTCCTCGGCATCGGCGCCGGCCTCTCCCTCACCTCGGCGGGCGCGCTGTACGCCCTGCTGTACGTGCGGTCGCTGGACTACGGGGAGCGCTGCGAGCGCGGCCTGGTATCGGGCGGCGGTCGGCTGCTGGAGACGGGCGCCTCCTGGCTCCCGCCGGACGCCTGGTGCCGGTTCGAGGACCGGAGCCTGTCCACCACGCCGTTCTGGGCGCTGCTGCTGTTCTACGCGTTGCTGACCGTGGTGGTCTGGTCGGTCATCGCGCTGGTGCACACCGTCCGTCCGCGTCCGGACCCGGGGCTGGACTGGCAGCCGAGGCACGGTACCGGGCCGGGCTGGTAGGCGCGCAGGCGGTTGTGCCGGTGGGGGCGGTGGGGGCCGCGCCGCTGAGGGCGGTGCTGGTGGCCGTGCTCACCGGTGCTGCGGGCGGTCGGCGGCGGGTGCGCAGCGGGGACAGGTAGACCGGCAGGAAGGCCGTCGCGAGGACGGCCCCGCCGAGCCAGAGCGTGGTGCGCAGGCCGAGGAGTTCGCCGAGCAGCCCGGAGAGCGCGGAGCCGATCGCGAGCGCGCCGAAGAGCAGGAAACGGAAAGTGGCGTTCATCCGGCCGAGCAGGTGGTCCGAGGTCATCCGCTGACGCAGGCTCACCCCGAGCACGTTGTCCATGCCGGTCTTGAGCGAGACCAGCAGCCAGCCCGCCCCGGCCAGGAACAGCCACGGCCCGCCGACGATCATCGGCACCAGCAGTCCGGCGGGCGCCAGGCACAGACCCGCCAGGGCGAGGGTGCGACCGTCACCGAACCGGGCCGAGACCGGGCGGGCGCAGCGCGAACCGAGCAGGATGCCGACCCCGCCGACCGCCCAGAACAGGCCCAACGCCCAGGCCGGGAGGTTCAGTTCACGGACGAACAGCACCGGGAGCAGGGTGTTGACCAGTTGCGAGCCGAGGTTGTTGAGGGAGGCGGTGGCGGCCAGGGCCCGCAGCTCCGGGTTGCCGAGGACGTGCCTCAGGCCCTCGGCGATCTGCGCGCCGAGGCCGGGGCCGGGGACGGGGACGGGGATGACGGGGCGGGTGGCGGTGTCGGGGTGGGCGGCCGTGGGGACGTCATCGGCGGGGATGTCGGCGGCGGGGACGTCATCGGCGGGGGTGCGGCGCAGCGCGGTGAGCCGCAGGGCGGAGCCGAGGTGGCTGAGCGCGGTCACCGCGATCGCCAGTGGCGCGGTGAGCAACTGGACCAGCATCCCGCCCGCACCGCGTCCGGCGACGTTGCCGACCGCCATCAGCCCGACCACGGCGGAGTTCGCGTCCACCAGATGCTCCCGGCCGACCAGCCCGGGTAGCACGCTCTGCGAGCCGACGTCGAAGAAGACCGTGGCACCGCCGGTGAGCAGCGCGACCGCGTACAGCTGCCCGAGGGTGAGCCCGCCGAGCCACCAGGCCAGCGGGACGGAGGCGTAGAGCGCGGCCTTCACCAGGTCGGCCACGATCAGGACGCGGCGGTGGTGCATCCGGTCGACCCAGGCGCCGGCGGGCAGCCCGATCAGCAGGAAGGCGAGGGTGCTCAGGGTGGCGAGCAGACCGGCCTGGCCGGGGCCCGCGCCGAGGGCCTCGACGGCGACCAGGGGGACGGCGACGTAGCCGACGTTGGTGCCGAGTTGGGTGAGAGCGGTGGCGGTGAAGAGGGTGCGGAAGTCGGGGATCCGCCAGAGGGAGTCGGGGCGCATGGTCCGTTCAGTCACGTGCGAGGTCCGGGAGGACGGGGGCGGGGGCGGAGGCCGGGGCGGGGGCGGGCTTCGGCCGGTGCTTCACGAGGAACACCCCGGCCAGGACGACGGCCATCCCGGCCACCGCCCGTGCGGTCAGCTGCTCACCGAGGAACAGGGCGCCGAGCGCGGTGGACACGACCGGCAGCAGGTAGCCGACGGTGGCGGCACCGGTCGGGCCCTCGGTGGCGATCAGGCGGTAGTTGAGGTGGAAGGTCAGCCCGGTGCAGGCGATGCCGAGGACGGTGACGGCGGCCAGGCCGAGCGGATCGGCGCCGGCGAGCGGGTTCAGCGGGCCGACCGTGGGCAGGGCGATCGCGCTCAGCCCGGCGGCGGCGGAGAGCTGGGCGGCGGAGAGGGCGAGCGGGGCGGTGTCCGTCCCGGCGAATGCCCGGGCCATGTAGGCGAAAGCGATGGCGTAACTCGCCGCCGCGCCGAGCAGGGTGAGCGCCCCGGGGATGCTGATGCCCCCGCCGGCGCCGCCGCCGATCCCGTCACCGATTCCGCCGCCGTCGCGCCACGGGGCGAGGATCAGCAGCACGCCGGCGAAGCCGAGCAGCAGACCGACCAGGCGCAGTGGGCCCCGGGCCCGCTCGGTCCCGAAGGCGAAGCCGATCAGCAGCGACCAGAGCGGGGTGGTCGCGTGCAGCACCCCGGCCAGGCCGGAGCCGACGCTGCGTTCGCCGTAGGCAGTCAGCAGGAACGGCAGGGCGTTGCAGAAGAACGCGGCCACGGCGAGCCGCCGCCAGAGCGCGCCGCCGCGTGGCAGACGTTGCCCGGCGGAGCGGGCGAGCAACAGCAGGACGGCGGCGCCGAGGGCGGCGCGCAGCACGGTGATCTGCACCGGGGTGAGCCCGTGCTGCAGCGCGATCCTGATCCAGAGGAAGCCTGAGCCCCAGAGCAGGGCGAGGACGGCCATCCGCAGCACGGTCCAGCTCCTTGTCGATGGTGGTGTCGGTCGGGTTTCGGGGTGCCCGATGACGGTCGCGCGCGGTGATCACTTAGCACAAGCGAAAAGTTCTGAACCACCTTTAAGCTGCGCTGCATGATTGCCTCACTCGACGTCCGCCGGATGCAGGTGCTGCGCGCCGTGGTCGACCACGGCTCGGTGAGCGCGGCCGCCGGCGCACTCGGCTACACCCCGTCCGCCGTCAGCCAGCAGGTGGCGACGCTGGAGCGGGAGACCGGGACGGCGCTGCTGGAACGGATCGGGCGCGGCGTGCGACCGACCGCCGCCGGACTGCTGCTCGCCGGGCACGCGGCAGCCATCGACCGGCAGGTCGCCGAGGCGGGCGCGGCACTGGCCGACCTGCGGGCCGGACGGACCGGCTGCCTGACCGTCCGGTACTTCACCACGGCCGGTTCCGCCCTGGTGGCACCCGCGTTGGCCGTCTTCCGCCGCGAGTACCCGGGCGTTCGGCTCGACCTGGGCCTGACCGACCCCGTCGACCCGCTCATCGAGGTGCGGGACGGCCGGGCCGACCTCGCGGTGGTGTTCCGGGCCGAGGACGCCCCGACCGGGCTGCGGTTGGTGCACTTGCAGGACGATCCGTACCGCGCCGTACTGCCCCGGGGCCACCGGCTGGCCGGGCGGCGCGTGCTGGACCTGTCCGAGCTGGCGGAGGAGCCCTGGGTCGGCGCCGAGCCGCCCGGCCCCTGTCGGAGCCTGGTGGAGGACGCCTGCGACGCGGCCGGATTCCGTCCGGCACTCGCGGTGGACGGCGCGGACTACGTCACCGCGCAGGGCTTCGTCGCGGCGGGGCTGGGAGTGTCGCTGCTTCCGGAACTGGGCCTGACGCAGCGCCACCCGGGCGTCACGGTCTGCCGGGTGCGCGGCCCGGAGCCGGTACGGACCCTGCACGCCGCCGTACGGGAGGGTGCCTGGGGGCAGCCGGTGCTCGGGGCGCTGGTGGCAGCACTCCGATCGGTGGCAGCTCCCGCGTCGGCGGTGCGGACGGTGTAGGTGGCGGGGGGGGTGGGTTGTCGGCGGAGTGGGCGACGGAGGCGGTGCGGGCGGTGATCGGGCGGCGGCGGTCGGACTTGAAGTTGCCGCAGCGGCAACTCCTACGGTCGTGACCGGGGCCGGAGGAACCGGCCCCGGTCCGAGCGGACGTGCACGGTGACGGAACGGGGCGACAGCCCCGCAGGAGAGGAGACGGCGATGGCCTGGCCGATCGCGGAAGTCGCCCGGATGTCGGGCGTGACGGCCCGCACCTTGCGGCACTACGCCGAGATCGGGCTGCTGCCCCCGGCCTGGATCGGCTCCAACGGCCACCGCTACTACGAGGAGCGGCAGTTGCTGAAGCTGCAGCAGATCCTCGTGCTGCGGGCACTGGGCGTGGGGCTGACCGAGATCTCCCGGATCGTCGGCGCCCAGGTCGACGAACTGGAGGCCCTGCGGGGCCACCACCGCCGACTGGTCGCCGAGCGCGACCGGCTCGACACCCTGGCCGCCACCGTCTCGCGCACGATCGCCGACCTGGAACGCTCCCGGAAGGACGGCACACCCATGACCAGCATCAACCGGCCCGAGAACCTGTTCGACGGCATCCAGCCCGCCGACATCGAGAGCAGCCTGCGGGACTTCCCCGAGCACATCGAGGCCACCCGGCTCGCGACCGCCGGGATGACCCCGGCGGAGATCGAAGCCGGCCAGCGCGAGCGGACCGCGCGGATGGTCCGCCTGGCGGAACTGATGGCCGCCGGCCACCCGGCCGAGGGCGAGCGCACGCAGCAGATGGTCGCTGAGGACTACCGAGTGCTCATCGGTCTGCGGACCGGTGTTCCGCTGGACGAGTACCTCGCCCTCGCCCGCTCGTGCACGGAGAACGAGCAGTGGAGCGCCGCGTACGAGGCCATCGCTCCCGGGCTGGCCGCCTACCAGCGCGCCGCCATGGAGGCGTACGCGGCGGCTCGGCTCTCCTGAGCCGAGGCACGGGGCTCGGACCGGCGGCCCGACCCCGCCCGGTGGGGCGGGGGCGGCTCGGCGGAGCCGCCCCCATCGGGCAGTCCGCACAGCAGTCCGCACGGCAGCCCCCGCCCCCCGGTGGCCGTCCCGGTCCGGGTCGGCCACCCCGCCGGAAGTCGCCCCGGGGACGCCCCGGCGTCACTCCGTCCGCAGGGCCGTGACCGTCCGGGTGCGGGCGGCCCAGGTCGCGGGCAGGAGGGCGCCGAGCAGGGCCAGCGCCACCCCGCCGCATATCAGCGGCCCCACCACCGACGGGGCGAACACCGTGAGGTCCGCGTCCGGCACCCCGATGCCGGCGGCGCGGGCCATCGCCGGCATCACCAGGTGGTGCACCCCGATCCCGATCGGGACCCCGATCAGCCCGGCCACCAGCCCGCTGCCGCAGACGGAGGTGAGCACCATGCCGACGGTCTGCCGGGGCGACATCCCGAGGGCCTTGAACACCCCCAGGTCGTGCACCCGTTCCCGGGTGTCCAGCAGCACGGTGTTGAGCACCCCGAGCCCCGCGACCACCGCGAGCAGCAGGGTGAGCGTGCCCGCCAGGGTGTTCATCGCCAGCACCACGATGTTGAGGCGGCCCTCACCGGGGTCGGCGCTCAGCCCCATCGGCTTCACCACTGCGTCCAGTCCGTCGGCGTAGGACGGCGCGTCGGTGCCCGAGGTGAGGTCGATGTGGAAGGAGACCGCTTCGGCGTGGATCGTGCCGCCGAGTGGCTCCAGCGAGGCGCGGTCCACGAACACCACGTCCTGGGTGGTCATGACCTCCCCGGTGATCTTCGCCGGGGTGGTGCGCCCGTGGTCGGTGAGGGTGACGGTGTCACCGACCTTCTTCTGGTTGGCCCGCAGGAAGGCGGCGCTGACCACCGTCTCGCCGGGGCCGTGGAACCAGTGGCCCGTGACCAATTGGAAGCCGCTCCAGGAGGCGTCGCCGGTGAAGGCGACCAGTTCGTAGCGATCGGTGGCCCCGGCCACTGTGGCCGCGGCGGGCACGGTGCTGTACCAGGCCCTGGTCCCGGGACGGGATTCGATCGCCTTCACCACGGCCGCCTCGTCCACGTGGTCGACCGGGGCGGAGCCGTCGACCGGGACCTGGACCAGGACCTTGCCCGCGCCGTCCGCCGCCAGGCCGTCCTGGATCGACCCCAGGGAGAGCGTCAGCCCGACGCAGAGGGTGACCCCGGCCGTGCCGAGCACCACCGCGGCGGCGGTGGTCGCCGAGCGGCCCGGCCGGTTCAGCGGGGACGCCAGCCCGAGGCTGAGCGCTCGCGGCACCGGAAGCCGGCCGATCAGGTCCTGCGCCGCGGACAAGAGGCCCGCCGGACCGGCCCGACCCGTCGTACCCCTGGCCGCCGCCCGCTTGGTGCCGGGCGCCGTCCGGCCGACCGCGAGCGCCTCGACCGTGCGCAGCCGTCCGGCCCTCAGCGCCGGCACCAGCGCGGTGCCGACCACTGCGGCCAGGGCCGCGCCCGCGACCACCACGTCCACCCAGACCGGGATGCCGAGCAGACCGCCGCGCAGGGCCTTGCGGGCCACTCCCAGCACCGGTACGGACAGCAGGTTTCCCCCGAGCACGCCGAGTGCGGTGCCGACCCCGGCGGGGATCAGCGCCTGGCCGACGTAGGCGCGCGCCACCTGGGCCGGGGTGAAGCCCAGGGCCTTGAGGATGCCGATCCGCCGGGTGGCGGCGCTCACGGCGCCGCTGACCACCACGCCGATGATCAGCACCGACATGGCCAGGCCGAGCACTCCGAAGGCCGTGACGAACGGGACGAAGGTCGACGCCGTCCGGTTGGCCTCCTCCCGGGCGGGCCGGTAGGTGGTCGCCTTGGTGAGCGCACCGCTCGGCACCGCGGCGGCGATCGCCGCGTGGTCGGCGTCCACCTCGGCGTCACTGCCCGCGTGGGCGAAGCGGTAGAGGTACTGGGCGGCGGGCGTCGTGCCGGGCGCCGTCAGCCCCGCCACCTGCTCGGGGGCGACCCAGCCGTCCGCGCTCCAGGAGACCGAGTCGGCCAGGCCGACGACCTTGAGCGTCGGGCGCCCGGGCAGGTCGGGGAACTGCGCGGTGTCGCCCACCGACAGCGGGGAGCGCCCGTTCAGGAACACCACCTCGCCGGGGCCCGCGATCCAGCGGCCCCTGGTGACCCGCAGGTCGTCCATCGGGCCGTCCTGGGCCCGGCCGACCAGCGTCATCGGCGGCAGCAGGCTGCCGGCCGGCGGGATCCTGCTGTCCTGGCCGGCCCGCGGCTGGAGGGTGACCGCCGGGTAGGGGCCGGCCGAGGCCGTCACCCCGGGCACGTACGCGGCCGCGGCGAGTTGGGCGGGGCTCGCCTTCGTCGGGTCGTACAGCACGTTGAGGTGGGCACCGTGCTGGTCGGCGAAGGCGCGCTCGTACGGGCCCTGGGCGGCGACCACCAGCCCGAGGGCGAGGATGCACGCCGTCACGGACATCATCGTGGTGAGCACCATGACCAGGGTCTGCACCCGCTTGCGGCCCACCCCCGCCCGGACCACCTTGCCCATCACACTCATGCGCCCACCCCGCTCCGGTCGCCGGGGAGCGACGCGGCGGCCGTGTCCCTGACCAGGCGGCCGTCGAGCAGCTCGATCGTCCGGTCGGCGCAGGCCTCGGCGAGCGCGGTGTCATGGGTGACCAGCAGGATCGTCTGGCCCTCGGCGTTGAGCCCGCGGAGCAGCTCGCGGACGTCGGCGGCGGAGGCGGTGTCCAGCGCCCCGGTCGGCTCGTCGGCCAGCAGCAGCGGCGGACGGTTCATCAGCGCCCGGGCCACCGCGACGCGCTGGCGCTCGCCGCCGGAGAGCCGGCCCGGGAAGGCCTTGGCGTGCCGGGCCACCCCGAGCCGCTCCAGCAGCTCCCCCGCCCGGGCCCGGGCCGCCTCCCGCCGCATCCCGGCGAGTTGGGCCGGGAGCAGCACGTTGTCCTCGACGTTCAGGTCGTCCAGCAGGTTGAAGAACTGGAACACCATGCCGATCCTGGTCCGCCGGTACTCGGCGAGCGCGGCCTCGCCGAGTTCGTGGACGGCCACGCCGTCCACCTCGACGCCGCCCTCGCTCGGACGGTCGAGGCCGGCGACCAGGTTCAGCAGGGTGGACTTGCCGCTGCCCGAGCGGCCGAGCACGGCCACCGCCTCGCCGGCCCGCACCTCGAGGTCGAGCCCGGCCAGGGCGGGACGGGCTGCGTCGGATCGCTCGTACGTCTTGCTGACGCCGCGGATCCTGATGATCGGCGCGTTCACGGGCCCTCCACGGTTCGGGGTCCGGCTCCGGGAGGCCCGGGACCGGCTGACGGAACATCACGCTACGAAGCCGCGACCGGGCCCGGACAGCCGTCTGGGCGGCCTCCTGGGGGTGTATCCAGATACACCCCGAACTGGGTGTTCAGGCCTAGAGCGCCGGACGATCACGCCGGGCAGACTGACTCCGCGGAAGATCGGGACGGACGCCCACCGAGGGCTCCGGAACACAGACTTCGGGCCCCGCGGGGCCCGGGACGGAAAGGGGGCCGACATGGGGGTGGGAGTGATCACCGGGGTGGCTCGACGGCTGGGCCGGGCCTGCGCGGACGGTGTGCGCGCCTGGTACGTGGCGACGATGGCCGTGACGGGGCTGATCTCGCTGCTGGCCGGGCCGATCGTGCTGGGTTCCGCGCTGTTCGGCCCGGACGAGTCCGGGCACTTCGGGCCGGGCGGGCCGCTGATCCTGACGGTGCCACTGGGGCCGGTCGCCCTCTGGGCGCTCTGCTGGGCCACCGGCGGCTCCGGCCGGGCGGTGGGGGCCGTGCTGTTCGCCCCGGGCGCGCTCGCGGTGACGGCGACCCACCTGTACGGCGGCGCCGCGCCCGGCGGCCGGTCCGTCTCGCTCTGGCTGGCACCGTCGCTGCTGGTGCTCGGGCTGTTCGGCGCGCGCTGGATCGCCACCGAGAGCCGACGCGTCGTCGAGCGGTGGAGCGGGCGGCCGGTCCCGGCGCCGTACCACCGCCCGGTCGGCGACGCCGGCGCCTGGCAACGGCTGCGGGCCGGCGGCTGGTTGGCCGACCCGGCGACCTGGCGGGACCTCGCCTGGACGCTCCTCACCGGATCCGCCGTACTGCTGACGGCCGCGGTCGTGGTGCTGACACCGCTCGCGATGGAGGTCTTCGGCCGGAACGGGCTGCTGTTCCCGCTGATGATCGTCTACGGCATGGGCCTCTGGGTGGCCCCGTTCGCCCTCCTGTGGGCCGCACCGCCCGTCCTGAGGGTGCACGAGAGGGCGGCCAGGTCCCTGCTCGGGCCCTCCCGGCAGACCGAACTCGCCCGCCAGGTCAGCCATCTGGCGCGCACCAGGGCGGACACCATCGACGCCGGGGCGGCCGAGCTGCGCCGGATCGAGCGGGACCTCCACGACGGGGCGCAGGCCCGGCTGGTGGCGCTGGGCATGCTGCTGACCGTCGCCGAGCAGGTGAAGCACGACCCGGACGCCCTCGGGCCGCTGCTCGCCGAGGCGCGGACGTCCTCGGTCAAGGCGCTCAGCGAGCTACGGGACTTGGTCCGGGGCATCCATCCCCCGGTCCTGGCCGACCGAGGCCTGGCCGACGCGGTGGAAGCCACCGCGCTGGACCTGCCCCTTCCGGTCACCTTCACCGGCGGGCTGCCCGGCCGGGCGCCGGCCCCGGTGGAGTCGGCCGCCTACTTCGCAGTGAGCGAACTGCTGGCCAACGCGGTGAAACACGCCGGGGCCTCGCACTTGTGGATCGAGATAGGGCACAGTGACGGGCTGCTGCGGATATCGGTCACCGACGACGGGCGCGGAGGCGCGGACCCGTCCCAGGGCACCGGCCTCAGTGGAACCGAACGCCGACTGGCCGCCTTCGACGGGGTACTCGCGATCAGCAGTCCGTCCGGCGGACCGACCATCGTGAACCTGGAGATCCCGTGCGCGTTGTCATCGCCGAAGACCTCTTCCTCCTCCGGGACGGGCTGACCCGGTTGCTGGAGGCCAACGGCATGAAGGTCACCGCTGCGGTCGAGAACGGCGAGCAGCTGCTCGCCGCGATCGCCGCCGACCGGCCCGACATCGCCGTGGTCGACGTGCGGCTGCCGCCGAGCTTCACGGACGAAGGGCTGCGCGCGGCACTCGCGGCCCGGCAGGCCCACCCGGGACTCCCCGTACTGGTGCTCTCACAGTTCGTGGAGCAGCTCTACGCCCGTGAGCTGCTGGCCGGCAGCTCCGGCGGGATCGGCTACCTGCTCAAGGACCGCGTGCTGGACGGTGCCCAGTTCCTCGACGCCGTCCGCCGGGTCTCCCAGGGCGGTACGGCCATGGACCCGGAGGTGATCACCCGACTGCTCACCCACAACTCCTCGGCCGGCCCGGTCTCCACCCTCTCCCCGCGCGAGCGGCAGGTGCTGGCGCTGATGGCCGAGGGCCGCTCCAACGCGGCGATCGCCCAGCAGCTGGTGATCACCGAGCGGGCGGTCGCCAAGCACACCGCGTCGATCTTCGTCCGTCTCGACCTCCAGCCCTCCGACGACGACAACCGCCGGGTCCTGGCCGTCCTGGCCTACCTCAACAACTCCTGAGGGCCTCGACGGCCCCGGAAGGAGACGGCCCCGGAAGGACTGGAGCACGAGGGAGGAGGCAAGGACGAGAGGCAGCGGGACGAAGCAGACAGGAAGGGAAGCAGCTGTGGTTGATTGAGCACGGACAAGTGAGGGGTGCCCCTCCGCGCCAGGGGGCTCGCCCTCCACCGAACGGGTCATCTACCCTGGTGAGGTGCTCATCCTTGTTCGCCGCCGCCACGTGGACCTGCTCCGCGTGACGACCATGTCCTGTCGACGCTCCGGCTGAACCTCGCGCCACCCACCCTCACGGCAGCCCCGACGCGGCCGCCACCACCTCCCGGCTACCCGGAGCACCCGCCGCACCAGGCGCGGCTCCGGCCTTCCCTGGTCGACCACCGGGACCAGCCGGGACGAGACCAGCGGATGTCACACATGACGCAGCAGTACACGCCCATATCCGGTACCGGCTCCACCCCGGAGGCGCACCCCGAGGCCCTCCCGGTGATCGACCTCTCGCTCGCCGACGGCAGCCCCGAGGACCGCCGCCGCCTGCACGACGAGCTCCGCGCCGCCGCCACCGGCGTCGGCTTCTTCCAGCTCGTCGGCCACGGCATCACCCCGGAGGAGACGGCCGCGCTCACCGGAGCCATGCGCGCCTTCTTCGCCCTCCCCGAGGCCGACCGGCTCTCCGTGAGCAACCTCAACTCCCCCCACTACCGCGGCTACACCCGCACCGGCGACGAGCGCACCGGCGGCAGCCAGGACTGGCGCGACCAGCTGGACATCGGCGCCGAGCTGCCCCCGCACACCCCCGGAAGCGGCGAGCCCCCGTACTGGTGGCTGGAGGGCCCCAACCAGTGGCCGGCCGCGCTGCCTGAGCTGCGCACCGCCGCGCTCGGCTGGATCGACCACCTCGGCGCGGTCGCCCGCCGCCTGCTGCACGAGCTCCTCGCCTCGATCGGCGCCCGCCCCGACTTCTACGACGACGCCTTCGCGGGCCACCCCCACCTGCGGCTCAAACTGGTCCGCTACCCGGGCACCGCACCGGACGGCGCCGGCCAAGGCGTCGGCGCCCACAAGGACTACGGGTTCATCACCCTGCTCCTGCAGGACACCGTCGGCGGCCTCCAGGTGGAGCGCCCGGACGGCACCTTCCTGAACGTCCCGCCGCTCGACGGCGCCTTCGTGGTCAACCTCGGCGAGCTGCTGGAGGTGGCCACCGACGGCTACCTCAAGGCGACCAGCCACCGCGTGGTCAGCCCGGCCGGAGCCCGCGAGCGCTACTCCGTCCCGTTCTTCTACAACCCCCGCCTCGACGCCCACGTCGAGCCGCTCGACTTCCCCCTCGCCCACCACGCCCCCGGCGCCACCGAGGACCCGGCCAACCCCCTCTTCGCCGACTTCGGCTTCAACGAGTGGAAGGGCTACACCCGGGCCCACCCCGAGGTCACCCGCCGCCACCACGCCGCCCTCGCCTGACCCGCCACCTGCGAGGGACCCACCGCCTGCGAGGACCCACCGCCCGCGCGGGACCCACAGGCGACCCGAAACCGGCGCCCGCCCCGACACCGGGGCCGGCGCCGGTTCGCCGTCTCCGGGCCGCGACTCCCGGACCGCCGCTCCCGGACGGCCGTCCCCGTTTCGCTGTCCCCGGGCCGCCCACCCCGTCCGATGGACCTGATCGCACCGCACTGTCACACTGCAGCTGTCACAGCAGGAGTGTGCCAGCGCGGGAGGCAGCAGATGGGGGAGCACGGCGCCGGGGTGGGCGAGGTGCGGCTGACGGTGGACGAGTTGGCGGCGCGGGCCGGGGTGACGGTGCGGACGGTGCGGTTCTACGGGACGAAGGGGCTGCTCCCGCCGCCGGAACTGGGCCCGCGGCGGGTGGGGCTGTACGGGGCCGCGCACCTGGACCGGCTGGGGCTGATCGAGGAGTTGCAGCGGCAGGGGCTGACCCTGGCCGCGATCGAGCGCTACCTGGCCCGGCTGCCGGAGGACAGCACCCCGCTGGGCCTGGCCATCCACCGGGCGCTGGTGGCGTCCTGGACGCCGGAGACCGCCGAGGAGGTGGGCCGCGCCCAGTTGGAGCGGCGGGCCGGTCGGGGGTTGTCGGAGGAGCAGGTGGAACGCCTGGTCGCGATGGGGGCGCTGGAGCGCACCGCCGACCCGGAGGTGTTCCGGACGGATCCGGGCCTGCTGCCGCTGGGCGTGCGGATCCTGGACGTGCCGATCCCGCTGGAGACGCTGCTGGCCGCCCGGGCGGTGGTGGTGGAGCACAGCCGGGCGACCGCGCGGGAGTTGCAGCGGTTGTTCCGGGAGACGGTCTGGAAGCCGTACCGGGAGAGCGAGCCGGATCCGGCGGAGCTGGCCCGGATGAAGGAGCTGACCGACCACATCCAGCCGATGGTGGCGCAGGCGCTGGTCACCGCGTTCCAACGCTTCCTGCGCGAGGAGTTGGGCGACGAGCTGGGCGAGGAGCCGATCGAGAGGTCGGGCGAGAGGTCGGGCGAGGAGTCGGGCGGGGAAACCGGCAACTAGCAGGAGCCGGGTGGGGCCGCGCCCTCGCGCGCACGCCCCCACCCGGCCCGCCCGCCCTGTCCCGGGCAGTCGGTGACGAACAGTCAGTGACGATCAGTCGGTGACGATCAGTCGGTGAAGGTCCGCCCCTCCGCCGCGATCCGCTCCAGCAGGGCCGGCGGCGCGAACCGCTCGCCGTAGGCGGCGGCGAGCTCGCGGGCGCGGGCCGCGAAGCCGGCCGGGCCGCCCGGGTAGCCGTTGATGTACTGGAAGACGCCGCCCGTCCAGGCCGGGAAGCCGATGCCCAGGATGGAGCCCACGTTGGCGTCGGCGACCGAGGTGAGCACGCCCTCCTCCAGGCAGCGCACCGAGTCGATCGCCTCGCTGAACAGCATCCGCTCCTTGAGGTCCTCGAACGGGACCTCAGCGGGGTCGACCGGTCCGGTGCCACCGGCGAAGTGCTCCAGCAGCCCCGGCCAGAGCCGGCCGCGCTTGCCGTCCGCGCCGTACTCGTAGAAGCCCGCGCCGCCGCTGCGCCCGGGGCGGCCGAACTCGTCGACCATCCGGTCCACCACCGCGTCCGCCGGGTGCGGGGTCCAGGTGCCGCCGGCGGCCTCGACCGCGCGCCGGTACTCGTCGCGGATCTTGCGCGGCAGGGTGAGGGTGAGCTCGTCCATCAGGGAGAGCACCTTGGCGGGATAGCCGGCCTGGGCGGCGGCCTGCTCGACGGAGGCCGGGTGGATGCCCTCGCCGACCATGGCGACGCCCTCGTTGAGGAACTGGCCGATCACCCGCGAGGTGAAGAAGCCCCGGGAGTCGTTGACCACGATCGGGGTCCTGTCGATCTGCCGGACCAGGTCGAAGGCGCGGGCGAGCGCCTCGTCACCGGTCTGCGGGCCCCGGATGATCTCGACCAGGCGCATCTTGTCGACCGGCGAGAAGAAGTGCAGGCCGATGAAGTCGCCGGTGCGCCGGACGCCTTCGGCGAGCACGCCGATCGGCAGGGTGGAGGTGTTGGAGCAGAGCAGCGCGTCCGGGGCGACCACGCCCTCGATCTCCTGGAACACCTTGTGCTTGAGCTCGGTGTTCTCGAAGACGGCCTCGATCACCGCGTCGCAGCCGGCCAGGTCGGCGGCGTCGCCGGTGGGGGTGATCCGGGCCAGCAGCTCGTCGCGCTGCGCCTCGGTGGAGCGGCCGCGGGCGATCGCCTTGTTCAGCAGGCCCTCGGAGTAGGCCTTTCCGCGCTCGGCGGCCTCGGTGCTGACGTCCTTGAGCACGACCTCGATGCCGGCCTTGGCGCAGGCGTAGGCGATGCCGGCGCCCATCATCCCGGCGCCGAGCACCGCGACCTTGCGGACCAGCTGCTTCTCGACGTCCTTGGGCCGCCCAGCGCCGGAGTTGACCGCCTGCATGTCGAAGAACAGTGCCTGGATCATGTTCTTGCTGGTCTGCCCGCAGGCCAGCTCGGTGAAGTAGCGGGCCTCGATCACCATCGCGGTGTCGACGTCGACCTGGCTGCTCTCCACCGCGGTGGCCAGCACGTTGCGCGGGGCCGGGTAGGGCGCGCCGTTGAGCTGCTTGCGCAGGTTGGCCGGGAAGGCGGGCAGGTTGGCGGCGAAGGCGGGGGTGGCGGGGGTGCCGCCGGGAATCTTGTAGCCCTTGACGTCCCAGGGCTGGACGGCGGTCGGGTTGGCCTCGATCCACGCCTTCGCCCGGGCCGTCAACTCCTCCGGGGTGTCGACCAGTTCGTGCACCAGTCCGTGCTCCAACGCCTGCGCCGGGCGGTACTGGCGGCCCTGCAGCAGGAACTTCAGCAGGGCGTCGGTGATGCCGAACAGCCGCACCGTGCGGACCACGCCGCCGCCGCCCGGGAGCAGGCCGAGGGTGACCTCGGGCAGGCCGATCCGGCTGGCGGGGGTGTCCAGCGCGATCCGGTGGTGGCAGGCGAGGGCGATCTCCAGACCGCCGCCGAGGGCGCTGCCGTTGACGGCGGCGACGACCGGCTTGCCGAGGGTCTCCAGCTTGCGCAGCGAGCGCTTGATCCGCATGGACTTCTCGAAGACGGCCTCGGCGTCCTCGGGGCGGGCGGCGGACAGCATCCGCAGGTCTCCCCCGGCGAAGAAGGTCTTCTTGCCGGAGGTGACCACCACGCCGCGCAACGCGTCGCCGAGGCCGGCCAGCCGTTCGACGGTGGCCTCGAAGTCGGCCGTGAAGGCCTCGTTCATGGTGTTGACGGACTGGGTGGGGTCGTCGAGGACGAGGGTGACCACGCCGTCCCGGTCCTGCTCCCAGCGGATGGTGGTGGTGTCACTCATGGGTTCAAGGTCTCCAGGTCTACCGGGGGGAGAGGGGGATCAGACGCGCTCGACGATGGTGGCGACGCCCATGCCGCCGCCCACGCACAGGGTGATCAGGCCGTAGCGCAGGTCGCGCCGCTCCAGCTCGTCGACGACGGTGCCGAGCAGCATCGCGCCGGTCGCGCCGAGCGGGTGGCCGAGCGCGATCGCGCCGCCGTTGACGTTCACCTGGTCCGGCCGGAAGCCGAGTTCGCCGATGAAGCGCAGGGCGACCGCCGCGAAGGCCTCGTTGATCTCGACCAGGTCGATGTCGGCGGCGGTGAGCCCGGCCTTGGCGAGGGCCTTGCGGGTGGCCGGGGCGGGGCCGGTCAGCATGATGGTCGGCTCGGAGCCGGACACGGCCGCGGAGACGATCCGGGCGCGCGGGCGCAGCCCGTACCGCTCGCCGACCTCGCGGTTGCCGATCGCGACGAGGGCGGCGCCGTCCACGATGCCGGAGGAGTTGCCCGCGTGGTGGACGTGGTCGATGGCCTCCACCCAGTGGTACTTCTGCAGGGCGACGGCGTCGAAGCCGCCGGCCTCGCCGATCGCGGCGAAGGAGGGCTTGAGGCCGGCCAGGGTCTCGACGGTGGTGCCGGGGCGGATGAACTCGTCGCGCTCCAGCACGACCAGGCCGTTGCGGTCGCGCACCGGGACCACCGAGCGGTCGAACAGGCCGTCCGCCTGCGCCTTGGCGGCGCGCGCCTGGGACTCGGCGGCGAAGGCGTCCACGTCGGTGCGGGAGAAGCCCCCGATGGTGGCGATGAGGTCGGCGCCGATGCCCTGCGGGGCGAAGTTGGTCTCGTACGAGGTCATCGGGTCGGCGAACCAGGCGCCGCCGTCCGAGGCCATCTTGACCCGGGACATCGACTCCACGCCGCCGGCCAGGATCAGGTCCTCCCAGCCCGAACGGACCTTGGCGGCGGCCAGGTTGACGGCTTCCAGGCCCGAGGCGCAGAAGCGGTTCTCCTGGACGCCGGCCACCGTGTCGGGCAGGCCGGCCGCGATGGCGGCGATCCGGGCGATGTCGGAGCCCTGGTCGCCGATCGGGCTGACCACGCCCAGCACGATGTCGTCGATCGCCGCCGGGTCCAGCTCGGGGTAGCGGCGGCGGATCTCGTGGATCAGGCCGACGACCAGGTCGATCGGCTTGGTGCCGTGCAGCGAGCCGGTGGCCTTGCCGCGGCCGCGCGGGGTGCGGATCGCGTCGTAGACGTACGCTTCGGTGGTCACGATGGGGATGCCTTTCGGGGCGGGGCCGGGCGGAGCGGAGCGGGGTTGGCTGAACGGGGCGGGGCGAGACGGGGCGGAGCGGGGTCGGCGGAGGGATCAGCCGAGGATGGAGCGGCCGACGATCTCCTTCATGATCTCGGTGGTGCCGCCGTAGATCGTCTGGATGCGGCCGTCGGTGAACGCCCGGGCGACCGGGAACTCGCTCATGTACCCGTAGCCGCCGTGGAGTTGGAGGCAGCGGTCGGCCGTGCGCTTCTGCAGTTCGGTGGCCCACCACTTGGCCATCGAGGCGTCCGCCGGGGTGAGCGCGTAGCGGTTGTGCTCGGTGATGCAGCGGTCGACGAAGGTCCGGGTGATCGCGCACTCGGTGACCAGTTCGGCGATCTCGAAGCGCACGTGCTGGAGCTTGGCCAGCGGCCGTCCGAAGGCCTCGCGCTGCTTGACGTAGTCGGTGGTGATCTCGACCAGGTACTCGGCACCGGCGATCGCCGCGGCGGCGATGGTGAGCCGCTCCTGGGCGAGGTTCTGCATCAGGTGGACGAAGCCGCCGTTGAGCTCGCCGAGCAGGTTCTCCTTCGGCACCCGGACGTCCTCGAAGAACAACTCGGCGGTGTCCTGGGCCTTCTGGCCGATCTTGTCGAGGTTGCGGCCGCGCTCGAACCCGGGCGTCCCGCGCTCGACCACCAGCAGGCTCAGCCCGTGCGCACCGCCCTCCGGCGTGGTCCGGGCGACCACGACGACCAGGTCGGCCAGGATGCCGTTGGAGATGAAGGTCTTGGCGCCGTTCAGCACGAAGTGGTCGCCCCGGTCCACCGCCTGGGTGCGGATGCCCTGGAGGTCGGAACCGGTGCCGGGCTCGGTCATCGCGATCGCGGTGATCAGCTCACCGCTGCAGAAGCCGGGCAGCCAGCGCCGCTTCTGCTCCTCGGTGGCGAGCGAGGTGAGGTACGGGCCGATGATGTCGTTGTGCAACCCGATCGCCAGCCCCGACGCACCGGCCCGGGCGAACTCCTCGGCCACCACGGCGGCGTAGCGGAAGTCGGGCGAACCGCCGCCACCGAAATCCTCGGGCACCGCGATGCCCAGCAGGCCCTGCCGGCCCGCCGCCAGCCAGACCGAGCGGTCGACGATGCCCGCCTTCTCCCAGCGGTCGTAGTGCGGCAGCACCTCCTTGGCGAGGAAGGCCTTCACGGTGGCCCGGAAGTCCTCGTGCTGCTCGGTGAAGATCTCGCGCTGCAACGCTACTCCCCTTGTTCGGTCGCGGAGTTGAGAGGTTCGGTGGTGGCGGCCGGCGGGTGGAGCGCCGGCAGGCCCCAGTCCCGGGCCACCTCCGCGGTGTCCGCGCCCGGGCGGGTCGGCGGGCGGCGCAGCGCCCCGGGGGTGGCGGAGAACCGCGGGGCGGGGGCGGGCTGGGTGACGCCGTCCGCCTCGACGTACGTACCGCGCGCCAACAGGTGTTCCTCGGCAGCGGCCTGACGCATCGTCAGCACCGGTTCCACGCAGGCGTCGGAGCCCGCGAAGACGGCCTCCCACTCGGCCCTGGTCCGGATGGCGAAGCGGGCGGCGATCAGGGCCCGCAGTTCGGGCCAGCGGGCGAGGTCGTACTGGCCGGGCGCGTCCGGGCCCAGCTCCAGCAGGCGGGCGAACTCCGCGTAGAACCGGGGCTCCAGGGCGCCCACCGCGAGGTGCCCGCCGTCGGCGGCCCGGTAGAGCGCGTAGAACGGGGCGCCGCCGTCCAGCAGGTTGACGCCCCGGCGGTCCTGCCAGTGACCGGCCGCGAGCAGGCCCCAGAGCATGCTGCCCAGGTGCGCCGCGCCGTCCACGATCGCGGCGTCCACCACCTGCCCGGCACCGGTGACTCGGGCGTGGTGCAGCCCGGCGAGCAGGCCGACCACCAGGTAGAGCGAGCCGCCCGCGTAGTCGCCGAGCAGGTTCGCCGGGATCCCGGGCGGCGCCTCGGCCCCGCCCTCCGCAGCGACCAGCCCGAGCACCCCGGCCACCGCCGCGTACCCGAGGTCGTGCCCGGCGGTGGCGGCCCGCGGACCGTGCTGGCCCCACCCGGTCATCCGCCCGTACACCAGGGCCGGATTGCGCGCCAGGCACACCTCGGGGCCCACCCCGAGCCGCTCCGCCACCCCCGGCCGGTAGCCCTCGATCAGCAGGTCGGCCCGCTCGACCAGGCCCAGCACCAGGCCGGGCCCCTCCGGCGACTTGAGGTCCACCAGCACCGACCGCTTGTTCCGGTTGGTCAGGTCGTACGCCGGGTCCGTCCCGAGCGGCGAGGGCTCCGGGCGGTCCACCCGCACCACGTCCGCCCCGAGGTCACCCAGCAGCATGGCCGCGAACGGCCCCGGCCCGATCCCGGCGAGTTCGACCACCCGCACCCCTGCCAACGGGCCGGAGCCGGCGGCCGTACTGGTTGTGTCACGCACTGGCTGCAGACCCTCCGGGGTTTGACAGTAAAGCTGTAACACTCGCGATGATAGGGAAGCGACCGGCCGGTAACAAGCCCTCGGCCCCGCGGCCGCGTCGCCGGACACCCGCCAACTCCCCCCTGACGAAACCTTGATGGAGCCGATCACAGCCAGTGCAACCGGCGGCACGGAGGGTGCGTCGGTGTACTGACGGAGCCGACCTGTACGGTCGTCATGCCGAAGGGGGTGTGCGAACCCCCGCCGACCAGGGGAGGAACACACAGACATGGGCAGCCCGTACTTCACCACCGGGCCGGTCGCCCCGGCCACGGACCCGATGCCGAGCACGACGGCCAAGAAGTCGCCGTACGCGAACCCGGCGGCCCCGGGCGACGGCGGCAACACCGTGCCCCCTTTCCCGCTGATCCCCCCGGGCAAGCCGACCACCCAACTGGACACCCCGTACGAGCTCACCGCCTCGGCCGGACTGGCCCGCCAGATCGCCACCGACCTCGACGGCGCCAACAGCAAGGCCGGGCCCGGCGCGCACAGCCTCACCGAGTACGCGAGCACCGCCTCGACCAAGATCCGCGGCTTCTCCTTCGGCGGCGCCCTCACCGGCAGCACCGAACGGTGGCTGCAGCAGTGCAAGACCTTGCACGACAAGGTCACCGGTGCCGCCAACAGCCTCGACCGGACCCGCGAGTACTACCACGGCAACGAGATCACCACCGTCGCCGACCTCCGCGCGGCCCGCTAGAAAGACAGGGGGAACAGAGAGATGGTGTCCTTCAAGGAACTTCACGAGGCCGAGTTCTCCGCGGTCTCCGACGCCGCCGAGGCGTGGGCCGGGGTCGCCAAGGCCCTCACCGCCTTGGACGGCCGGGTCACCAAGGACCTCACCAGCACCCCGCAGCGGGCCGGCTGGAAGGGCGCGGCCGCCGACGAGGCGACCAAGGTGATGCAGGGCATCGACGGCGACTTCAAACAGGCCTCGGCCGTCGCCACCGCCCTCGCCGCGATCATGAAGACCGCTGCCGAGGACTTCGCCGCCGCCCGCCGCGACCTCGACACGGCACTCCACGACGCCCAGGCACAGGACCTGACGGTCTCGGCGGACGGCACGGTCAGTTGGACGCTGCCGAAGGAGGCGAGGAACGATCCGGACAGTGAGGTTCTCGCACGGGACATGGCCGCCAAGTCCAAGGCCATCTCGGAGCGCCTGGCCAAGGCCGTCGAGAAGGCCACCGCCGCCGACCAGCGGGCTACGCTCCACCTCCAGAGCGACATCGGCACCAGCAACACCGCCTTCAACCCCACCCCCGGCGGCACCGGCCCGATCGCCGACGCCAAACGCGCCACCGACCTGATGTCGAAGGCCGGCAGCCTGACCGGCGACCAGCTCAAGGAACTGCAGACCCTGCTGGCCGCCAACGCGGAGAACAAGGACTTCGCCACGACGCTGCTCAGCGGGCTCAACTACGGCGGCAAGAAGGGCCCGGGCGCCTTCCTGGAGTACACCAAGATCTACGGCGACTTCGCCCACGGCAAGCACAACGCCCAGGGCTACCAGGACGTATACGGCAACCTGTCGATGCTGCTCGCCACCGCGACCCGCGACGGCGGCATGGGCAAGGACTGGGAGGCCGACCTCTTCGCAGCCGCCCGCCGCCCCAGCGCCGGGGCCGTCGGGATGAACGACAACTACCCGGCGCTCACCGCCCTCATGGCAGCGAAGGGGACGTTCGACAAGGGCTTCGTCCGCAGGGTCGGCACCGATCTGCTCGACTACGAGGCCTCTACCAAGCTCAAGGGCGACGACCTCTGGGGTCCGCAGTTCTCCTACGACCCCCGCAACGCCGACCCGCTGGCCCCGCTGCTGAGGATGATGAAGGGCGACCGGGAGACCGTCCAGGCGTTCCTCGACCCCAGCGAGAACAAGAACCTCGTCCACCTGCTCAAGGACCGTGACTGGCTCGACCAGGACCAGGAACGCAAGCTCCCCGCAGACGTCCTGGGCGACACCGCCCACAAGCTGTTCGCCGACATGCTGGAAGACTCTGCCACCAGCCACGGCCCCGACCGGAACCAGCACCCGGCCCCGCACGACCCGGTCAGCCAGCGGATCATGGACGAGACGGTCAAGACCCTCGGCGGCACCACCCCCGACGACCGGACGTCGGTGGCGGCGATCCTCCGCAAGCCGGTGGCCAGGATGCTCGCCGACTACGCCCCGGACATGTACCAGATCCTCGGCAACAGCCTGCAGACCCCGTCCGAGCCGAACGGGCTGACGGCAAAGCCGGAGCAGCTCCTGCGCATGGTCCGCGGCACCCTGGAGGACCCGGACACGTTCCAGATCATGCACAAGGCGCAGACCGAGGAGATCGCCCGCCGCCTCGACGCATTCCGGCCGGAGGACTTCAAGCCCGATGCCACGGGACGTCCGGACCACGTCCTGTCCGCCTTCTCGGAGCAGTCCGCCAAGGTTCTCGGCGGGCTCGACGCGGCGTTCGTCAACGCGGCCACCGATCACGGTGACGCTGAGAAGGCCAGCATCGACTGGCAGCAGCGGATGCTCTACCACGCGATCGGAACACCCGTGAACCTGGCGCCGGACTTCCTGATGCCGGGGGTCTCGAAGGTGATCCCGCTGGGAGACGCGGCGCAGCGCCTCGTCGACGTCGGGACCGCCGCGTGGGCCGAGCAGGCCAAGGCCCCGATCGACAGCGCCACCTCTGCGAGCGTGAGCGACCGTTACTCGGCGGGGCGCTCCGAGCTGGACGCGATGCTCGTGGGCAAGGCGAGCCAGTACGGCATAGACCCCAAGGATGCGGCCCGGGCCGGCACGGTGACGAACCATCTGCTGCTCGACGCGGGACCCTTCTACGACAACGGGATCAACACCGCATACCACGCGGCGTTCGGCAAGGGGTGACCGTGGCGATCAACGACGACCGGAAGGCCGACGCCCCCGGCGAGCCCCGCCCCCGACGACTGCGGGCCGCCGTCATCGCGACGGTCGCCCTGGCGGCTTTGACCGGCGGGGCCGCGTTCCTGGCGGACAACCTGACCAATGCCTTCGGGCCGGACAGCCTGTGCGGTGGTGCGGTGAGCGCGGACGCGGTGAACGACGCCCTCGGATGGGGCAAGGTCAGCGACACCATGTACGGCGACGGAAAGACCTTGAAGGCCGACGGCTCGTCCTGCGTGGCGAAAGTGAGCAGAGGGGTCTTCGGAGACGACCGGTTCGTCGCCGTCGACCTCCGCAGGAGCGGGAACCTCACCCCGTTCGCGGTCGACGCGGGGTCGCGGTTGTTCGCCGCTTCGGCGAACGGCGGCTCGGCCGGCGCCGTGCGCGATTCGTCCTTCGCCTTCGCGCTGTTCCCGGCGGACTGCAAGAGCGGGCAACAGGCGACGGCCAAGTCCGTTTCATCCGACGCCCAGGGGCTCGCCAGGCTCGCCGTCTCGGTGGCCAACCATGCTGCGGAACAACAGGGTTGTGGCAAGGCGCCGCTCCCCGCCCCGCACGAGCTGACCCCGGCGGGCACGGACCGCGCGCTCGACCGCAACGCCGCCTGCGGCCTGCCAGGACTGACCATGCCCGACACGCCCGGCGGCCCCGCCTACCGGGCGACCGTGACGTCCGCGACCGACCCGCTGTGGACCTGCCTCATCCATTCGGACAGGGACCCCAGGTCCTCGATCACCTTCACGATCGGCACCGATCCCAGACTCGTGGCGGCACCGACCGGCGACCCCGGGCCCACACTTGGCCGAGCTCAGGAAGTGGGAACGTTCGAGGCGGTGACAACCTGCCAGGGACGCCCCACCCGCTTCCGGTTCAAACCGGATGGTCTCTGGGATCTCGTCCCCAACGGCGACGAGACCTGGAAGCAGTTCCTCGTCGCCGGGGGCAAGGCGATCGGGTGTGAGCCGATCCTGTAGGAAATGGACGGGCGGGTGTCGGCGTAATGGCCTATCGTGCCATAGGACCATTACGCACCGCAGGGGGAGCCTCCATGACCACCACTGATCTGCCCACCGATGCCCGCACGGTCGTCGCCGTGTCCGAGCGGCTGGTGTTGAGCCGGCCGCAGGAGGGGGACGCGGAGGCGATGTTCGCGATCCACGGGGATCCGGAGACCAACCGGTACAACCCGGACGGGCCGCAGCGGGATCTCGGGGCGGCGCGGGAGCAGTTGGCCGGGTTCATCGCGGACTGGCCGCGGGACGGGGTGGGGTACTGCATGGTGGCGACCCGGGAGGAGCCGGGGGTGGTGATCGGGGTCGCCGGGCTGTTCCTGCACTCGCTGGACGGGGAGCCGGTGTTCAACCTGTACTACCGGTTCCGGCCGTCGGCGTGGGGCAAGGGGTACGCGGCGGAGGCGTGCCGGGCGGCGATGGCGGAGGCGCTGCCGCGGTTCCCCGGGATTCCGGTGACGGCGCTGATCAGGGCGGACAATCTGCCGTCGCGCCGGCTGGCCGAGCGGCTCGGGCTGGTGCCGGACCCGGACGGGCGGGTCGACCAGGAGGACCGGCTGATCCACCGGATGGCGTAGGGAGGGGCCGGAGATCCCCCGCCGGGGGGAGGGGGATCGCACCCCGGGCCGAGGCCGCGGCCCGGGGTGGGGCGGCAGCGTAGGGGGCATGAGGCGCAAGGAAGACGTGGTGCGGGGGGCGGCGGCCGGGATCGCGATGGCCGCCACGGTGCCCTATCTGACGCTGAAACTGCTGTGGCTGTCCGGCTCCCCCGTGGGCGTGCGCGACGCGAAGGCGTTGGACGGGCTGTGGACGCTCAACCTCCTCACCTTCGGCATGGAGGTGGTCGCGCTGCTGCTCGCGCTCGCCTTCGTCCGGCCGTGGGGGCGGCGGGCCCCGGCCGCGCTGGTGGCGTTCCCGATGTGGGTGGCGACCGGGCTGCTGGGGACGATCCTGGTGGTCGTCCCGCTGGACCTGCTGGGCTCACTGGCGTTCGGGGCGGAGCACCGGACGGCGGCGCAGCAGGCCGACGACGGCCTCGCGGGGTGGGTGTACGCCGTGGTCTACGGGGGCTTCGGGGTGCAGGGCGCCGCCCTGTTCACCGCGTTCGCGCTGTACGCCCGCCGACGCTGGACGGGCCTGCTCCACGACCGGATCGGCGACCTGCCCGACTCCCCCACCCGCAACGTGCAGCGGGCCTTCGCCGTGGTGGCCGCGCTGGTCGCGCTGGGGGTCGCGACGGCCCGGGCGTACTGGGCGGCGGGCGGGACGGTGGGACTGCCGCTGCGGATGGCCGAGGAGTACGACCGGTCGATGGCGACGATGGACGCGGCCACCGCCGTGACCGCCGTCGCCGCGGCCCTGGCCCTGCTGGTGCTGGTCTTCCGGATCGGGCCGCGACGGCGGCTGCGGGTGCCGCTGCTGGTGGCCTGGACCGGCGCGGGCTCGCTGTTCGGCTGGGGCGGCTTCCTGCTGGTGGCGTTCGGGACCTCGACGGCGGTGCCGGACCTGCCGCGGGCCGTACCGGGGTTCCTGGCCCTGGTGGAGGCCGGGCAGTTCACGGCCGGGGCCCTGATGCTGGCCGCGGGCGCGGTGGCCCTGACCGAACGGGGGGCCGCGCCCGGCCGGGGAGCCGGACCCGACGGCACTGACGGGCCCGACGGCACTGACGGCCCCGGCGGTGCTGACGTAAAGTCGCCCGGGTGAGTACGGGGGGCCGCCGGATCCGGCGGGCGGGCGAGGTGTTGTTCGGACGGCGGGCCCGACTGCGCTGGGTGCACCTGGTGCTGGGCGGCGCGCTGCTGATGCCCTACTACCTGCTGTCGACGGTGGGACTCGGGGCGCTCAACCCGAACCAGGGCCACGCCCGCCAACTGCTGTTGCAGATGCTGTCGTTGTTCACCTCGCTGCCGATGGCCGCGGTGACCGCGCTGGTGCCGACCGTCCGGGGGCTGGAGGGCGCGGCCGCCCGGGCGCTGTGCGCGGTGGCCCGGCCGGAGGAACTGGCCACCGGGCCGTCCCGGTCCTGGGCCGCCCGGTGGCGGACCGCCGCGTTCTTCGTGCTGCACCTGTTCACCGGCGGGGTGGTCGCCGGGATGACGCTGGCCGGGGCGCCCTTCGCGGTGGTGCTGATGTTCGGCCTCATCGGGTCCGAGGACCTCTCCGGCTACTGGACGGACCGCTTCCCCGGCTGGATGCTCACCGGCCCCGCACTGGGCCTGGCCGTTCTGCTGCTGATCGTCGTCAGCAACGCCGGCTGCGGTGCGCTGCTGGCCCGTTGGGCGCCCAGGCTGCTCGGCCCCACCCCGGAGGAGCGGCTGGCCGCCGCCGAACGGCGTGCCACCGTGCTCGCCCAGCGCAACCGGCTGGCCCGGGAACTGCACGACTCGGTCGGGCACGCGCTCAGCGCGGTCGGCATCCAGGCCTCGGCGGCCGCCCGGGTGCTGCGCACCGACCCGGACTTCGCCGCGGAGGCGCTGTGCGCGATCGAGGAGACCGCGCGCGGGGCCGTCGCCGAACTGGACACCGTGCTGGGGCTGTTGCGCGAGGAGGAGGACGGTGGCACCGGACCGGCCGGGCCCACGCTGGCCGGGCTGGACGACCTGCTGCGCCAACTCGCCCGCACCGGCGTGACGGTGGACGCCGAGCTGGCGCCCGGCCTGGGCGCACTGCCCGCCGGGGTCTCCCGCGAGGCGTACCGGATCGTCCAGGAGGGCCTGACCAATGTGCTCCGGCACGCCGGGCCCGCCCCGGCGGGGCTGCGGGTCGCGCTGGACGCGGGCCGACTGGAGATCGAACTGACCAACCCGCTGGGCGCGGCCCGCCCGAGCCGCCCCGGCGGCGGGCGCGGGCTGCGCGGGATCGGGGAACGGGCGGCGGCCCTGCGCGGCGGGAGCGCCGTCGGGCCGAGCGAGGACGGGACGACGTGGCGGCTGGCCGTGTGGCTGCCGCTGGGAGGGACTGGGGGATGAACGACGGCAACGGTACGGGGGACGGCGCGCGGGGCGGCACGGAGGGCGGGCCCATCCGTGTGGTGATCGCGGACGACGAGCGCCTGGTCCGGATGGGCCTGCGGGTGGTGATCGACGCCGAACCGGACCTCTCCGTGGTCGGCGAGGCCGCCGACGGCGCCGAGGTCGTACCGCTGGCGCGCGAACTGCGCCCGGACGTGGTGCTGATGGACGTCCGGATGCCCGGCATCGACGGGATCCGGGCCACCGAGCAGCTGGTCCGCGGGATGGCCGAGCCGCCGCGAATCCTGGTGGTCACCACCTTCGAGCACGACGACCACGTGTACGACGCGCTGCGCGCGGGCGCGGCCGGCTTCCTGTTGAAGCGGGCCCGGGCCGAGGAGATGGTGCAGGCGGTGCGACTGGTCGCGCGCGGTGACTCGCTGCTGTTCCCGGCGGCGGTGCGCGAACTCGCGCTGCGGCACGGTGCGGACGGCCGCCGGGAGGCCGCCGCGGACCGGGGGCCGATCGGGCGGCTGACCGAACGGGAGGGCCAGGTGCTGCGGTTGATGGCCACCGGACTCAACAACGCGGAGATCGCGCGGCAGTTGGTGGTGAGCCAGGAGACGGTGAAGACCCACGTCGGCAGCGTGCTGGCCAAGCTGGGCGCCCGGGACCGCACCCAGGCCGTGATCGCGGCCTACGAGTCGGGCTTCGTCCTGCCGGGGTGACCGAAGCGGGGCCGCGACGGTTCGGCGGCGGTTCCGCGACGGTTCGGCGGCGGTTCCGCGACGGTTCGGCGGCGGTTCCGCGACGGTTCGGCGGCGGAAGTTCGTACACAAGTTCCCTCGACGGGTACCACCGAGTAGAGTGCGATCTTCCCCTCCGAACGTCCGATACCTCCCGTATCGCCTGGAACGAACTGGTGGCCGCATGACCGTCCGGACCCGTCCCGCGCTGTGGTGGCGCATGGGCATCGTGCTCTCGGCCGGCCTCGGCCTGACCCTCGGGGACGCGTCGCTGGTGTACTTCACCGTGCAGAGCAACGTCATCGTGCTCGGCTACTTCATCGGCGCGGTGTACTGGATGCTCCAGCGCGACACCGTGGACGCGCCCGCGCCCCGGCTGCGCGGGGCCGCCACGCTGTACATCCTGATCACCGGACTGGTCTCGCACGTCCTGCTCCAGCACGGCGCCAGCCCGCTGCCCGGACTGGTCGACGGGCCGGACCGGCTGGCGCACTGGTCCTCCTTCTTCCTGCACTACGTCACGCCGGTGATGGTGCTGGTCGACTGGGTGGCGTTGAAGCCGCGCAATGCGTCGACCTGGAAGAACCTCCCGCTCTGGCTGGCCTTCCCGCTCGGCTACGCGGCGATCGTGCTCGCCCGCAACGCGCTGTTCGCCGACTTCCCGAGGCCCTACCCGTACTTCTTCTTCGACCCGACGACCAAGGGCTACGGCTACGTCTGGGGCCAGATAGCCCAGCTGACGGTCGAGTTCATCGTGCTCGGCGCGGCCGTCGTCGGGCTGGACCGGCTGGGCACCCTGGTCGCGGACAGGTGGAAGCGGGAAGAGGCGCAGGAGTAGGAGAGGCGGACGCGGCCGGCCTCGGATCCGCCACGACGGATTTCCACCCGCCGTCAAAAGGGTTTGCCGTCCATCCCTCCCGAGGTGGTTCGACCGGGCGTGCGAGTGGGCCCGGAGGAGGGGACGGGAGCGGCGCGTCGGATGACGACCGGGCGGTGCGGGCGACCGTAGCGTCGTGGGCACGGTGGCGGAGGGGTTCCGCGGGGGAGGCCGGACACTCGGCGGAGGCCGGACATGCAGCAGAGTCGGCGGGGGTCGAACATCGAGCGGGGTCGGCGGAGGCCGAACCTCGAACAGGGACGGCGGGGGCCGAGGGCGAGGTCCCGGAAGGTCGCCAGGGCGGCGGCCACCACCACGGCGCTGGCGACGGCACTGGTGCTCGCCACGGCGGTCGGGCCGGCGGCGGGGACGGCGGCCGCCGCCGAGGGGCGGCCGGGGAGTCCGACCGGAGTCTGGCGGATGGACGGCTACGGCACGGTGGTCGCCGTCGACGGGGGCAAGCTGACCACCTACGACGTGACCGCGCACAGCTGCGTGCCCGGCTGGATCACCGCGACGCAAGCCGGCCCGCCGGGACCGGACGGCACCGTCCGCTACGTCGTGGGCAGCAACGCGGTGACCCTCACCCCGAAGGGCCGTGACCGGCTGGTCGACCGCGAGGAGGGCGGGGTCGGCACCAAGGACCTGTACCGGCTCCCCGCCCTGCCGGCCCTGTGCACCACCCCGGCACCGAACGACCCGCTCGCGGTCTTCGACCGGTTCTGGGAGGACTTCGAGGAGAACTACCCCTTCTTCGCGGCCAAGGGGATCGACTGGCACGCCGTCCGGGACGAGCAGCGGCGACGGATCACGCCGACGACGACCACCGACCAGTTGCAGGAGGTGTTCGTCGACATGCTGCGGCCGCTCGGCGACGCCCACACCGGGCTGGCGCGGATCGTCGACGGGCAGCCGACCGGGGTGTTCGGCGGACGGCGGCCCGGCTCGACGGTGCGCACCAAGGAGCTGACCACCCGGGCCGGGGAGGCCGTCGCCGCCCAGCTCACCGGGCCGGAGCAGCTCTTCGCCGCCGGGAAGCTCGGCGTGGGCCGGCTTCCCGACGACGTCGGCTACCTGCGGGTGGGCAGCTTCGACGGCTACACCGGCGGCGACTACCGCAGCCAGGTCGCCGAGCTGGACAGGGCGCTGGACGCCCTGCTCGCCGACCCGGACGGGCTCACCGGGCTGGTGCTCGACGTCCGGCTGAACGGCGGCGGCTCGGACGCGCTCGGGCTGCACATCGCCGCCCGGCTCACCGACCGCCCGTACCTCGCCTACCGGAAGGTGGCGCGGAACGACCCGGCCGACCCGACGAAGTTCACCCGGCCCGTACCCGTCCCCGTGGAGCCCTCGGACGGCGAGCACTTCACCGGGCCGGTGGCCCTGCTCACCTCCTCGATCTCGGCCAGCGCGGCGGAGACCTTCACCCAGGCGCTGATGGGCCGCTCCCCGCACGTGACCCGGATCGGCGAGAACACCCAGGGCGTCTACTCGGACGTCCTGATCAAGCCGCTCTCGCCGGACTTCGCGGTCGTCCTGCCGAACGAGAAGTACCTCACCCGAAGTGGCAGCACCTTCGACGGCCCGGGCATCGCGCCGGACCTCCGGACCCCGGTGTACAGCCCCGAGGAGCTGGCCGCGCTCAAGGACTCCGCCCTGAGCACGGCCCGCCGGGTGCTCGCCGAGGACGCCCGGGGCGACCAGGGCCCCCTGCGGCAGCGGTAGCAGGAGCCGCTACATCGGATCCACCGCCCTCAGTTCGCCGTCCAGCTCCAGCCACCTGGTCAGGCCCAGGCCGCGCAGGAAGGGCAGGTCGTGGCTGACCACGATCAGCGCGCCCCGGTAGGCGGCCAGCGCCTGGGTGAGCTGGTGGACGCTGGCGAGGTCCAGGTTGCTGGTCGGCTCGTCGAGCAGCAGCAGCTGCGGCGGCGGGTCGGCCAGCAGCAGGGCGGCCAGCGTCGCCCGGAAGCGTTCGCCGCCGGACAGCGTGCCGACCGGCTGCTCGGCCCGGGCGCCCCGGAACAGGAAGCGGGCCAGCCGGGCGCGGATCGCGTTGTCCCCGGCGGCGGGGGCGAACCGCTTGACGTTCTCCACGACGGTGAGTGCGTCGTCCAGCAGGTCGAGCCGCTGCGGCAGGTGGCGCAGCCCCTCCGGGGTGGTGATCTGCCCCTCCAGCGGGGAGAGTTCGCCCGCGATGGTGCGCAGCAGAGTGGTCTTGCCGGAGCCGTTGCGCCCGACCAGGGCGATCCGTTCGGGGCCGCGCAGGTCGAGGTCGACGGTGGCGCCGAAGGGCAGCCGGACCTTCTGCAGGGTGAGCACGGTGCGCCCGGCCGGCACCTCGGTGCGCGGCAGGTCGATCCGGATCTCGGCGTCGTCGCGCACCGCCTCCTCGGCGGCGGTCAGCCGCGCCCTGGCCTCCTCCAGGCGTTCGGCGTGCATGCCGGTGAGCCGGCCGGCCGTCTCCTGGCCCTTGCGTTTGAGCATCCCGGCGAAGATGTGCGGGTCGTTGCGGGTGACCGCGCGCTTCTTGCCGTAGCTGGCGCTGCGGTCCAGCCTGGTGCGGGCTTCGGCCAAGTCCCGCTTCTGGCGCTGGACGTCGGCCTCGGCGTTGCGCAGCAGCCGCTCGGCCGTCTCCTGCTGGGCGGCGAGGGTGCGCTCGTAGTCGTCGTAGTTGCCGCCGTACCACGTCACCCCGCCGTCCCGGAGGTCGGCGATCTGGTCGACGTGCCGGAGCAGTTCGCGGTCGTGGCTGACGATCACCATGGCGCCCTGCCAGCCGGCCACCGTCTCGTAGAGCCGCTCGCGGGCGGCCCGGTCGAGGTTGTTGGTGGGCTCGTCCAGCAGCAGCACGTCGGGGCGGCTCAGCAGCAGGGCGGCCAGTCGCAGCAACACCGCCTCGCCGCCGGAGAGTTCGCCGGTGGTGCGGTCGAGGCCGAGGCGGCGCAGGCCGAGCTTGTCGAGGGTGGCGCGGGCGCGCTCCTCGACGTCCCAGTCGTCGCCGACGGCGTCGAAGTGCCGCTGGTCGGTGTCGCCCGACTCGATGGCGTGCAGGGCCTCGCGGGCGGCCCGGATGCCGAGCGCCTCGTCGACCCGCAGGCCGGTGTCGAGGGTGAGGCCCTGCGGCAGGTGGCCGAGTTCGCCCTCGACCCGGACGGTGCCGCCGGTGGGGGTGAGTTCGCCGGCGATCAGCCGCAGCAGGGTCGACTTGCCGGCCCCGTTGAGGCCGATGAGTCCGGTGCGGCCGGGGCCGACGGCGAGGTGGAAGCCGTCCAGGACGGACTTGCCGTCGGGCCACTCGAACGCGAGGTCGGTGCAGAGGACGGCGGTGGTGGGTTGTGCCATGCAAGGCCTCCCGGGTGGTTGCTGAAGGGGTGACGAGCAACACGGGGAGACACCGCGGGTGCGGAACCGGGACGGCCGGAGGACAGGACGGCGCGATGACGCGCCACGGGCCGTGACTGAGGTCGCACACTCGCACACCACGCGGCAAGGGCCACAGCTACAGCTATGACTACGGCTGCGACTGCGACTGCGGCGACAACTGCGGCCGTCAGAACGACAGCGGCAGCGGGGCCTGCGTGGCGGGGGCGGTGTCCCGGGACCTCAGTAGAGCAACGGCCTTCTCCTTGTCTGGCGGATGACGCGAACCACGCTAGGCACGTCGGCGAACGGTCGCAACCGGTTTTCCGGACCGCCCGCGCGCCGGGCCGAACGCGGCCCCGTGCCGATCCGGTGCCGATCCGGTGACGGCCTCGTACCGGCCGGGGGCGCCTGTAAGGAGTTCCTTATCCGCATGGCAGACTCCTCACCTGCCATACCTGCGGCCCCGGTCGGCCGCACCCGAGGACCGGGCCGTATGGCGGTAGTCAACAGGGGGATTTGAAATCATGTCACCGATATCCAGGCCGAGCCGTGCCGTCCTCGGCGCCACCGTCGCCGCGCTCACCATGGTGGTCGCCAGCGGCTGCGGCCCGGACAACAGCGACCCGGCCGGCGCCCAGACCTCCGCGCCGTCGGTCGCGGCCAGTGCCTCCGGGAAGCCGGGCGCGGCTCCGATCAAGCTGCCGACGGTCGAAGAGCTGAAGACCTGGAAGCTCGACGACTGGGACAAATGGGCCCAGGCCAACGTGATCACCCCGGCGGCCAAGGGCTACTGGACCCTGCAGAAGCTGCTGAACGCCAAGCCGAAGCCGCTGCCGCAGGCGCCGGCCCAGCCCACCGGGCAGCCGACCGCCCAGCCGACGAGCGCGGCCCCGGCCCAGCCCACCGCCGCCCAGCCGCCGACCGGCCCGGACCAGCTGCCCCCGGTCGTCGCCGCCAAGCCCGTGGCGCACCCCTTCCCGAAGAACATGCACGTCAACGGCAAGATCTTCTTCAAGGACGGCAACGAGGACTACGTCTGCTCCGGCACCGTCGTCTCCGACCCGGCCAACCCGGGCAAGAGCAACCTGGTGTGGACCGCGAGCCACTGCCTGCACGGCGGCAAGGGCAACAAGTACTACACCGACATCACCTTCGCCCCCGCCTTCAACAGCAACGGCGTGCTGAGCAACGGCAACAAGCAGAAGTCCAAGCTGGACGACGCCGAGCCGTACGGCGAGTGGGGCGCGACCGCCGGCATGGTCTCCCCGCAGTGGACCCAGGAGGCCGACCCGGAGAAGGGCGGCCCGTGGAGCCAGTACGACTTCGGCATCATCAAGGTCACCAACCCCGACCCGAGCGGCAAGTCGCTGGAGGAGACCGTCGGCGGCTCCGTGCCGCTGTGGTTCAACGCCCCGCGCGACCAGCTCGCCTCCGTCGCCAACTACGGTTTCCCGGAGGGCAAGCCCTTCGACGGCGTCGAGCTGGAGCACTGCGACGGCGGCAAGCCGGCCGCGAAGCCCGGTGACCCGAGCCGCCCGGCGATGCTGATGATCGGCTGCAACATGACCGGCGGCAGCAGCGGCGGCGGCTGGTACACCACCAAGGACGGCAAGCCGGCCCTGGTCAGCGACACCTCCGTCGGCAACGGCGCCAACACCTACGAGGCGGGCCCCTACCTGGAGGACGTCGCGGCGCACATGTTCGACTACTTCTCCAAGAAGGCCAAGTGATCGGCGGCTGAGACCCGCCCCGGTCCCGTGCGGGGCCGCGACTGCCGGAAGGCAGCCGCGGCCCCGCCGCCTTTTCCGGCTCGGGGCCCGGTCCTCCTACAATCGGCTCCATCATGAGCGCGACACTCGTAGTCAAGGACCTCGCCGCCGGCCACGGCGAACGCACCCTCTTCACCGGCCTGGACCTGGTCGTCGCCCCCGGCGACGTGATCGGCCTGGTCGGCGTGAACGGCGCCGGCAAGTCGACCCTGCTGCGGCTGCTGGCCGGGCTGGACACCCCCGAGGGCGGGTCGCTGCGGCTCAGCCCGGCGAGCGCCAACGTCGGCCACCTGCCGCAGGAGCCGGAGCGGCGCGAGGGCGAGTCGGTGCGCGGCTTCCTGGCCCGGCGCACCGGCGTGGCGGCCGCCCAGGCCGAGCTGGACGAGGCCACCGAGGGCCTGGTCGAGGGCCGCCCCGGCGCCGACGACGCCTACGCGGCGAGCCTGGACCGCTGGCTGGACCTCGGCGGCGCCGACCTGGACGAGCGGGCCGAGGAGGTGGCCGACTCGCTCGGCCTCAAGGTCTCCCTCGACCTGCCGATGACGGCGCTCTCCGGCGGCCAGGCCGCCCGCGCGGGCCTGGCCTCGCTGCTGCTCTCCCGCTACGACGTGTTCCTGCTGGACGAGCCCACCAACGACCTCGACCTGGACGGCCTGGAGCGGCTGGAGGCCTTCGTCAAGGGCCTGCGCGCCGGCACCGTGCTGATCAGCCACGACCGCGAGTTCCTGGCCCGCACCGTGACCAAGGTGCTGGAGCTGGACCTGCACCAGCAGCAGGTCAACCTGTACGGCGGCGGCTACGAGGCGTACCTGGAGGAGCGGGCGGTGGCCCGCCGGCACGCCCGCGAGGAGTACGAGGACTACGCCGACACCAAGTCCTCGCTGGAGGCCCGGGCGCAGATGCAGCGCAACTGGATGGAGCACGGGGTCCGCAACGCCCGCCGCAAGGGCGGCGACAACGACAAGAACGCCAAGGCGAAGCGCACCGAGTCCACCGAGAAGCAGGCCTCCAAGGCCCGGCAGACCCAGCGGATGATCGAGCGGCTGGACGTGGTCGAGGAGCCGCGCAAGGAGTGGGAGCTGCGGATGGAGATCGCCACCGCGCCGCGCTCCGGCTCGGTGGTGGCCACCCTGCGGGCGGCCGTCGCCCAGCGCGGCGACTTCGCCTTCGGCCCGGTGGACCTGCAGATCGACTGGGCCGACCGGGTCGCGATCACCGGGGCCAACGGCGCGGGCAAGTCCACCCTGCTGGCGGCCCTGCTCGGCCGGCTCGCACTCGACTCCGGCAGTGCCGTGCTGGGCTCCGGCGTGGTGGTCGGCGAGGTCGACCAGGCGCGCGGGCTCTTCCTCGGGGGCGAGCCGCTGGCGGACGCCTTCGCGGCCGCCGTGCCGGAGCTCACCGAGGAGGAGGTGCGCACCCTGCTGGCCAAGTTCGGCCTCAAGGCGGTGCACGTGCTGCGCCCGGCGGGCACCCTCTCCCCCGGCGAGCGCACCCGGGCCGCGCTGGCGCTGCTGCAGGCCCGCGGGGTCAACCTGCTGGTGCTGGACGAGCCCACCAACCACCTGGACCTGCCCGCGATCGAGCAGCTGGAGTCCGCGCTCGGCTCGTACACCGGCACCCTGCTGCTGGTCACCCACGACCGGCGGATGCTGGACACGGTGGCGGTGAACCGGCGGATCGAGGTCCGGGGCGGCCGGGTGCACGAGCTCTAGGCTCCTTCGAGACACGGACGGCCGCCCCGGGAATTGGTCTCTACCTCTTCCCGGAGCGGCCGTCATGTGCTGTGCTGTCGGCCATGGTTGACAGCGCAGTGGCAGGGACGCCCCACCCGACCGTCCCGCTCACCCCGATGACGGTGCCGGCCCACCAGGCCGAGGCCCGCAGCAAGGCATTCCACGACGTGATGGCGCAGCGCCGGACCGTCCGCGACTACTCCACCGAACCGATCCCGGACGGGGTGGTCGAGTGGGCCGTCCGCACCGCGAGCACCGCGCCCAGCGGCGCCCACGTCCAGCCCTGGCGGTTCGTGGTGATCACCGACCCGGAGCGCAAGCGGCTGCTGCGCGAGGCGGCCGAGGCGGAGGAGCGCGAGTTCTACGGCCACCGGGCGTCCGAGGAGTGGCTGGCCGCGCTGGCGCCGATCGGCACCGACTGGCACAAGCCGTTCCTGGAGGACGCGCCGGCCGTGATCGTGGTCTTCGAGGTGCACAAGGGCCCCGACTCGCCGCGCCCGTACTACACCAAGGAGTCGGTGGGGATCGCGGTCGGACTGCTGCTGGCCTCGCTGCACCAGGCCGGGCTGGCCACACTGACCCACACGCCGAGCCCGATGCGGTTCCTCAACGAGGTGTGCGGGCGCCCGGCGGAGGAGCGGGCCGCGTACGTGATCCCGGTCGGCTACCCCGCCGAGGGGGCGCGGGTGCCGGACCTGCGGCGCAAGGAGCTGGACGAGGTGATGGTCCGGCTCTGACGCGCCGGAGGCCGCCTCCTCCCGCCCCTCTCCCGCTCCCGCCCGCCCCCGCCGGTCGGCGGGACGGGATGCGCCCCCGTCCGGATGTGGCAGGTCCGGGCCAAGGACATAATCGCCGCCATGAGCCCCGCACTGCCGCAGTCCTGCGAGCCCGTCCGGGCGGCACCCGAGGTGACCACCGGGCGGCCGCCCGAACTGCTGCGGCTGCCCGGCGGCCTCTGCCTGCACCGCCGCCGCAGCGCCCACGCACCCGCGCTGCACCGGGCGGTCCGGGCCAACCTGGAGCACCTGCGGCCCTGGCTGGACTGGGCGGCCGAGGTCCCCACCCGGGCCCGGACCGCCGAACGGACCAGGGCCGGCACCGCCGCCTGGGAGGCCGGGACGGACTTCATGTACCTCGCCGACCTGGACGAGGCCCCCGGCCGGGTGGTCGCCGCCCTCGGGCTGCACGCGCGGCTCGGCCCGGGCGCGCTGGAGATCGGCTACTGGGTCGCGGCCCGGCACGTCGGCCGCGGCATCGCCACCGCCGCGGCCGGGGCGCTGACCCAGGCCGCGCTGGCGCTGCCCGGGATCGCCCGGGTGGAGATCCGCTGCGACCGGGCGAACACCGCCAGCGCGGCCGTCCCGCGCAAGCTCGGCTACCGGCTGGACCGGGTCACCGAGGCCGCCGTCCGGGCCCCGGGCGAGACCGGACGGCAGCTGGTCTGGGTCATGGAGCGGTGACGGCCCGGGCCCTCGGGGCGGGCGACGCCCGGGGCGCTCAGTAGCGCCCGCCCTCCGGGGCCGGCAGCGCGTCCAGCTCGGCCAGGTCGGCCGCCGAGAGCTCGACCGCGGCCGCGCCCACGTTGTCCTCCAGGTAGCGCGGCGTCTTGGTGCCCGGGATCGGGAGGACGTACCGGCCCTGCGCCAGCACCCAGGCCAGCGCGACCCGCGCCGGGGTGGTGCCGAGCCGCTCGGCGATCTCCCGGACCCTGCCGACCAGCGCCAGGTTGGCCTTGAGCGCGTCCTGCTGGAAGCGCGGCAGGCGGCGGCGGAGGTCGTCCTCGGGCAGCTCGTCGAAGGAGGAGATGCTGCCGGTCAGGAAGCCCCGGCCGAGCGGCGAGAAGGGCAGGAAGGCGATGCCCTGCTCCTCGGTGTACGGCAGCACCTCGGCCAGCACGTCCCTGGTCCACAGCGACAGCTCGGACTGCACGGAGGCCACCGGGTGCACCGCCTGGGCGCGCCGGATCTCCTCGACGCCGACCTCGGAGAGCCCGATCCGGCGGGCCTTTCCGGCCCGGACGGCCTCGGCGAGCGCGCCCCAGGTCTCCTCGATCGGGACGGCCGGGTCGACCCGGTGCAGCTGGTACAGGTCGACGTGGTCGGTGCCGAGCCGGCGCAGGCTGTCGTCGATCGAGCGGCGCACGTGCTCGGGCCGGCCGTCGCGCACGTTCGGGCCGCCGCCGCCCGGGACGATGCCCACCTTGGTGGCGAGGAAGGCGCGCTCGCGGTGCGGGCCGGCCAGGGCGGCGCCGACCACCTCCTCGTTGCTGTACGGGCCGTAGACGTCGGCGGTGTCGATCAGGGTGACGCCGAGGTCCAGGGCCTGGTGGATGACCCGGACGGACCTCTCGTCGTCCCGGCTCCGGACGTCGTAGGCGTGGGTCATCCCCATGCAGCCGAGGCCGATCACGCCGACCTCCGGGCCGCCGCTGCCGAAGAAGGCGCTGCGCATGACGGTGCTCCGTTCTGTGGTTCCGCTCTGTGGTTCCGCTGAGCCGAAGTGGATCAACGCCGCCAGCTTCCCCCTTGGAGTGCACTCGAGGTCAAGCCTTCCGAGGTCAACCCCCGCCTCCGGTACGGTCATCGGACCGCCGTGCGGCGCGAACGGGGCGCGCGCCTCCGGTTTCACCACCGGGCTCCCGCACCCGGCCGTCGGCCCGGGCGTTCGCCCCCGGACGGTCCGCCCGGGCCCGGCGGACGTCCGCCCCGCCAAACCGGCGCGCGGGGGCCCGGTCGCGGGATCATCGCGCCACCTGGCGCCGCCGGTCCGGTCTTGGCACGGCTCGCCGCGACGGTCGAGGCTCGGTCCGCGGCCGGTCGACCCGGCCCGCCGCCACGGAGGCGACCGAAGACGTCGCCCGCCTCGGGGAGGAACCCATGTCGCTCTCGCGCACCCGCACCGCCGCCCTCGCCCTCACCCTCGCCGCCGCCACCGCGCTGACCACCGCCGGCCTCGCCGCCCCGGCCCAGGCGGCCGGCCACCGCGCGCTCAGCCGCTTCGACGACGGCAGCTTCGAGTCCCCCAAGATCGCGCCGAACACCTTCACCGAGCCGGTGACCGGCCAGAGCATCGGCCCGTGGCTGGTCACCAGCGGCAGCGTCGACCTGATCGGCGCCGGGTTCTGGCAGGCCGCCGAGGGCGACCAGTCGGTGGACCTCAACGGTGCCGACAGCGGCGCCATCGCCCAGACCTTCACCACGATCCCCGGCGCCACCTACTCGGTGAGCTACGCACTGGCCGGCAACCCCGGCGGCGGGCCCGCCCTGCGGACCGGCCGAGTGCTGATCGACGGACAGGACTTCCAGGACTTCTCCTTCGACGTCACCGGCAAGACCCGCGCCGCCATGGGCTACGTCGGACGGCAGTTCAGCTTCGTCGCGTACAACTCCTCGACCACGCTGACCTTCGAGAGCACCGTGCGGGGCGCCTTCGGGCCGGTGCTCGACGACGTCCAGGTGAAGGAGTGCAAGCCCTGCTGCGGCGGCTGACCGGCTGACGGGCCGTCACGGGCCGACCCGCCCTCCTTAAACCCTCCCTAAAACCTGCTCTCGGAAGGCTCCCGAACCCCGGGAAGTGCTTGACGTGCACAGCTGGTCTAGTCCAGTTTGATCCTCAGCACCGCGCTCCTCCCGCACCGGAACAGCCCCCATGCTGCCGCCCGCCCCGCGTCTCCCCCCTTCGCGGCGCGGGCGGCCCCACGCTCCGAGAGGCACCCCCATGCCCAGCGCGCCCCAGCACGCCCCCACCCGCCGCCGCCCCGCCGGCCGGACCACCCTGCTGAGCCTCGCCGCCGCCACCGCGCTCGCGGCCGGCGGTCTCGCCGCCCTCGCCGGGAACGCCGGCGCCGCGGACGCGAACCTGCTCGCCAACGGCGGCTTCGAGAGCGGCACGCTCGCCCCGTGGAGCTGTTCCGCCGGCACCGGAAGCATCGTCACCTCCGGCGCCCACAGCGGAACCGACGCCCTCAAGGGGGCGGTGAGCGCGAGCGACACCGCGCAGTGCGGCCAGACCGTGAGCGTCCAGCCCAACACCACCTACACCCTGAGCGCCTGGGTCCAGGGCCAGTACGTCTACCTCGGCGCCACCGGCAGCGGCGTCACCGACCCCGCCGTGTGGACCCCGGGCGGCGCCAACTGGCAGCAGCTGTCCGCCAGTTTCACCACCGGACCGAGCACCACCAGCGTCAACGTCTACCTGCACGGCTGGTACGGGCAGGGCGCCTACCTCGCCGACGACGTCACCCTCACCGGCCCCGGTGGCGGCGGACCGACCACTCCCCCGACCACCCCGCCGACCTCCACCCCGACCGGCGGCCCGACCACCCCGCCGCCGAACGTCGCCCTCCCCGTCGCCCCGTACATCGACATGGGCGCCTGGCCCACCCCGTCCATGCCCGACATGGCCAAGGCCGGCGGCGTCAAGGGCTACACCATGGGCTTCGTCACCGGCGTCGGCTGCAAGGCCAGCTGGTTCAACGCCTACGACCCGCGCACCGGTTGGGCCAAGGACCAGGTCGACGCGCTGCGCGCGGCCGGCGGCGACGTCAAGCTCTCCTTCGGCGGCGCCAGCGGCACCGAACTCGCCGCCGCCTGCACCTCGGTGGACTCGCTGTTCAACGAGTACGACGCGGTGGTCAACGCCTACAACCTGCGCTACGTCGACTACGACATCGAGGGCGCGGCGATCGCCGACACCGCCTCCAACGACCGCCGCTCCGCCGCGCTCGCCAAGCTCCAGCAGGCCCACCCCGGCCTCAAGGTCTCGCTCACCCTGCCCGTCCTGCCCGAGGGCCTGACCAGCGACGGCGTCGCCATCGTCAAGTCCGCCCGGGACGCCGGGGTCAACCTGGACCTGGTGAACATCATGGCGATGGACTACTACCGCTCCGGCAGCGACTACGGCAACGCCGCCGTCCAGGCCGCGCAGGCGACCTTCGGCCAGCTCAAGGCGCTCTACCCGGCGAAGACCGACGCCCAGCTGTGGGCCATGGTCGGGGTCACCCCGATGATCGGCGAGAACGACGACCACCAGATCTACAACCAGGCCGCCGCCCAGCAGTTGACGACCTTCGCCCAGCAGAACCACCTCGGCCTGCTCGCCTTCTGGGACGCCACCCGGGACGCCAACGCCTGCACCGGCTCGCTGGCCAAGTGCACCAACATCACCCAGCAGCCGTACGAGTTCGCGAAGATCTTCAGCAAGTACACGGGCTGACGCCACGACCCCGCGGGGCGCCGACGGGCCAGGGGGCCGTCGGCGCCTCTGTGCGTCACGGCCGGGCCGACACTCTCGGGCGGCACGGACAGCTCGGGCAGCTCGGGTAGCTCGGGTGGCACGGGCGGCTCGGGCAGCCGGAAGAAATTGGCATCTCATCGTCCCGGACCGTCAACTACAGTCCCTCCCACCTGTACGGAACGAGGGGGCGGACATGACGGTCCGGGACGACCACCACCAGCTGATCACCACCACCACGACCAGCGAAGCCGCGTGTGCGGCGGGCCTCACCCCCGAGGAACTCAGCGCGTTCAGCGTCACCCTGGGCCGGCTGCGCGGCCTCCCCCCGCACGACCGCACCCGGCTGGTCGCCGAGCGCCAGCTCAGCTCCTTCGTGATGGAGAGCCGCAAGCGCCGCCGCCAGGAGGCCAAGGACGCCGTCCGGCAGGCCGACGCCGCACTGCTCGCCGCCACCGCGACCGGCGCCCGGCAGCGCCGCGAGGACACAGCGCTCGCCACGGCTCCGGGAGGGCCGGTCGGCGAACTGGTCGTCGCGCGCAAGTGCTACGTCTGCAAGCAGCCGTACCGCCGGGTCGACGGCTTCTACCACATGCTGTGCCCGGACTGCGCGGCCGACAACACCGCCCGCCGCGGCCTCTCCACCGACCTGCGCGGGCGCCGGGCGCTGCTCACCGGCGGACGGGTGAAGATCGGCTTCCAGCTCGCGCTGATGCTGCTGCGGGACGGCGCCGAGCTGACCGTCACCAGCCGCTTCCCGCAGGACACCGTCCGCCGCTTCCGCGCCGCCGAGGGCAGCGCGCAGTGGTGGGAGCGGCTGACCGTGGTCGGCATCGACCTCCGTGACCCGCGCCAAGTCCTGGGCCTGACCGAGCAGTTGCGCGCCGAGGGCCGACCGCTGGACATCCTGGTCAACAACGCCGCGCAGACCCTGCGCCGCCCCCCGGAGTCCTACGCCCTGCTGGCGGCGAGCGAGGCCGCGGCCCTGCCGGGCGCCGACCGCCGGGCCGTCACCCACGCTCCCGGCTTCCGGCCGTCCGCCGTCGCGGCCCAACTCCCGTCCGGGGCGGGCTCCCTGCTGGACCTCACCGACGAGGCCGGGCTGCTGCCCGACCTGGCACCGACCAACTCCTGGTCCGCCACGCTCGGTTCGCTCGACCCGGCGGAGCTGCTGGAGACCCAGCTGGTCAACTCGCTGGCCCCGGCCCTGCTCTGCGACCGGCTGCTGCCGCTGCTGCTGGCCTCCCCGCACCCCGCCCGCTACATCGTCAACGTCACGGCGGTGGAGGGCCGGTTCGCCGTCCGCAACAAGACCGCGCGCCACCCGCACACCAACATGGCCAAGGCCGCGCTCAACATGCTCACCCGCACCAGCGCCGCCGAACTCGCCCCACGGGGCGTGCACATGTGCGCCGTCGACACCGGCTGGATCACCGACGAGAACCCGGCGCCGGCGAAGACCCGGATCGCCGCCCGGGGCTTCCGCACCCCGCTGGACATCGTGGACGGCGCGGCCCGGGTGTACGACCCGATCGTGCGCGGCGAGGCGGGCCACCCGGTGTCGGGGGTGTTCCTCAAGGACTACCGGGTCGCGGAGTGGTGACGGCCCGCGGGCGGTGACGGCTCAGGTGTCGTAGCAGCCGTCCCACGGCGCGTGGAAGCCGAGGCCGTCGGGGCGGAGCTCGACCCAGGGCCCTTCCTCCTCGCCCTCCTCGTCGTCCTCGTCGGCTTCCTCCTCGTCGAGGAGGAGCCCGAAGAGCACGCCGTCGACCTCCACGGAGAACTGCGCGATCGCGATGTCCCCGTACGCGCGCTCGGGCAGGGCGTCCAGCCACTCGTCCAGCAGCCGACGGGCCTCCGCCGCCGTGCCGACGGCCCGGATGCTCGACTCCAGGTGCTGCCCCGCCGGGTCGAAACGGTGCAGCACCGCGTACGGTCGGCCCTCGGCCACGACGGCCGAGGCCAGGAACTGGCCGCCCTGCCAGCGGCCGATGGTGTCCGTGCGCCAGTCCGGCTCGCGCCGGATCGGGATCAGTGCGGGTACGTTCATGCTCGAACCCTAGGCCCGACCTGCGAGGACGGCCCGCCCGGGGTGCTCCCGGGCGGGCCGTCGCGCCGTACAGCGGTCAGCGGTCAGCGGTCAGCGGCCGGTCGGCAGGTTGGCCCCACCGGTGCAGTCGAGCACCACGCCGGTGACGAAGGTGTTGGCGGCGAACATCTGGATCGCCCGGGCGACGTCCTCGGGGCGGCCGACCCGGCCGACCGGGGTGGTGGCGGCCAGGCCGTCGAAGAGCGCGGTGCGCTGCTCGGCGGGGACGCGGTCCCACCACGGGGTGTCGATGACGCCGGGCGAGACGGCGTTGACCCGCAGCGGGGCGAGTTCGACGGCCAGCGGCGGGACCATCGCCTCCAGGGCGCCGTTGATGGCGGCCAGTCCGGCGGTGCCGGGGATGGCGGCGCGGGCCGAGGCGGCGGTGATCAGGGTGACCGAGCCGTCCTCGCGCAGGTGCGGCAGGGCGGCCTGGAGGACGCGCACCTGCGGCCAGAACTTGGCGTCGAAGCCGTGGGCGAGGTCGGCGAGGTCGAGTTGGGCGAAGGGGCCGCTGCCGGCCGCGCCGCTGACCGCGACGACCAGGTGGTCGACGGTGCCGGCGCCGGTGAAGAAGGCGGCGAGGGCGGCCGGGTCGGTCGCGTCCAGCTGTGCGCCCTCGGTCTTTCCGCCGATCCGGGCGACGGCGGCGTCCAGCTTCGCGCGGTCGCGGCCGGTGATCACGACCTCGGCGCCGTCGGCCGCGAAGGCGGTCGCGGTCGCCTCGCCGATGCCCGAGCTGCCGCCCATGACGACGACGCGCTGTCCGGTGAAGAGGTTCGATGCAGTGCTCATGGTTCTGGCCCTTCCGGCTTGATCAGGAACTTGTCGAGACCATCGGTTCCGGTAATGATGTTTGCCGAGACTGCTAGTCTTGTCAAGTGGGGGAGGAAGAACGGGGACCGGAGGAAAGGGACACCACCATGAGCGAGACCGACCCCCAGGCCGCCCGGCCGCACACCGGCCGCCGCCGCAACGAGGCGGCCCACCGGGCGATCCTGGACGCGGCACTGCACCTGCTCGCGGAATCCGACGGCACGCCCGTCACCATCGACGCCATCGCCCGCGCGGCCGGCGTCGGCAAGCAGACCGTCTACCGCTGGTGGCCCTCCAAGGGCGCCGTCCTGCTGGACGCCCTCACCGACCGCGCCGACCAGGACGTCACCGACCACCCGGACACCGGCGCACTCCGCACCGACCTGCGGGCCTTCGTCGAGACCACCTTCGACGCCGCCCAGCAGAGCACCACGGCCTCCGCGCTGCGCACCCTCGTCCGCGAGGCCGCCCGCGACCCGCACCTGGCCGAACTGATGCAGGCCTTCACCGCCACCCGGCGCGACGCGCTGCACGAGCTGCTCGCCCGGGGGCGCGAGCGCGGCGAACTGGCCGAGCACGCCGACCTGGACCTGATCGTGGACCAGGTCTACGGGGTGTTCTGGTACCGCTTCCTGCTCGGCCACGGCCCGCTGGACCCGACCGTCGCCGAGCGGCTCGCCGACACCCTGGTCACCGGGAACGACTAACCGGGCACGCCCCGGCGCCGCACCAGCGGCAGGTACACCTCGTCGACGATCTCCACCAGCACGTCGTCGGGCGCGCTCGGCACCCCCCGCACCACGAACTCGTTGCGCAGCAGCACCACCGCCACCGTCGCCACCCGCGGGTGCAGCACCTCGGGCTCCGCCTCGCCGCGGGCGACGGCCCGGCCCAGCACGGTGAGCCAGGGGGCGGCCGCGGCGTCGCCGGACTGGTCCTGCAACTGCGCCAGGAACTCGCTCGCGCCGCCCGCGGCGGCCAGCAGTTCGCGCAGCACTCCGCCGAGCGGGGAGCTCCAGTGCCGGTTCGCCTGGCGCAGCAACTCCAGCGCGTCACCGCGCAGTTCGCCGGTGTCGGGGAGCGGGGCGGCCTTGGCGAGCTGCTTGTAGGCGGCGATGCCGAGGGCCAGGCGGTTCGGCCAGCGCCGGTAGATGGCGTTCTTGTTGGTGCCCGCGCGGGCGGCGACCTTGTCCATCGTCAGCCCGGCGTACCCGGACCCGGCGAGCTCCGCGACCGCGGCCGCCAGGATCGCCTCCTCCAGCGCCGCCCCGCGCCGCCGCGTCTGCCCGGCCATGCTCCCGCTCCGCCCTCGCTGTCGCCCGTACCGCCCCCATGCTTACTTGCCCTCCGACCCCGACGGCAACTACGGTACTGGCCGTACCGTAAATTCCGTACGTTTCCGATCCGCCATGAAGGCAGGGGACCATGCGCGCCAAGGGAATCAGCTACGACACCGGTTTCGTCAGGGACGGGTCGTACTCCCGCAAGCTGTTCGAGCCGGAGACCGTCGAACGCGAGCTGCGGATCATCCGCGACGAACTGCACTGCACCGCCGTCCGGATCATGGGCGGTGATCCGGACCGGATCGAGCTCGCCGCCGGGCTGGCCGCCGGACTCGGGCTGGAGGTCTGGTTCTCCCCGTACCCGCTGGAGCTGACCACCGAGGAGATGCTGCGGCTGTTCGCCGACTGCGCCGGGCGCGCGGAGCGGCTGCGGCGCGGCGGGGCCGAGGTGGTGTTCGTGGCCGGTGCCGAACTGAGCCTGATGAACCCCGGCTTCCTGCCCGGCGCCACCACGGACGAGCGGGTCGCGCTGCTCGCCCGGCCGGAGGAGGTGCGCCAGCACCTCGGGGCGGTCAGCGCCGAGGTCAACGCCTTCCTCGGCGAGGCGGTGGCCACCGTCCGCGCGCACTTCGACGGGCCCGTCACCTACGCCGCCGTCCCGCTGGAGCGGGTCGACTGGACGCCCTTCGACCGGATCTCCCTCGACCTGTACCGCTCCGCCGGGATCGCCGACCGCTTCGCCGACGGCGTCCGGGACCTCACGGCCCAGGGCAAGCCGGTCGCCGTCACCGAGTTCGGCTCCGCCACCTACCGCGGCGCGGGCGACCGGGGCGCGCTCGGCCTGGAGGTCGTCGAGTACGACGCCGACGGCCCGGTGCGCCTCGACGGCAGGTACGAGCGCGACGAGCCCGCCCAGGCCGGGTACGTCCGCGAGCTGCTGACGGCCTTCGACGAGGGCGGCATCGACGCCGCCTTCGTGTTCACCTTCGCGCTGTACGACTTCGTCCACCGCCCGGACGGCGACCCCCGCGAGGACCTCGACCTGGCCAGCTACGGCATCGTCAAGGTGTACGAGGACCGCCCGGGCAGCAGGTTCCCCGGCCTGCCCTGGGACCCGAAGGAGGCCTTCACCGCGGTCGGCGAGTACTACCGGACGCACTGACGCCCACCCGGTCGGCACGGGAGGCCGGCCGGTCCGGCTTCCCGCGCCGACCGGGCGCTCAGGCGGTGCGGCGGCGGTAGTACGCGACACCGAGGGCGATGGTGATCGGCCCCCACAGCGCCGCCGGGCTGACGCAGACCCGGCACAGCGCCTCCCACCAGCCGTTGCTGAACCCGACCTCGTCCACCACGCCGGCCCAGGCGAGCGGCTGGAGCCCGAACAGTCCGAACAGCACCAGCCCGCCCAGCACCGTCGCGACCAGCGGCCCCAACGGCGGCACCCGGCGCCCCCGCAGGAACGGCACCCAGCGCGGGAACACCTCGCCCCAGCCGCTGACCAGGCCCAGGGTGAGCAGCGCCAGCCCCTCGGTGACCAGGCTCAGTCCGAACACGTACGGGGTCGCCCACCAGACCCAGGGCGGGCGGTCCGGGTCGACCGTGCCCATCGCGAAGTCGAAGGCGAACGGCAGCCGCCACAGGCAGTGCGGCAGGAGGACGAAGGGCAGGGCCTTGGCCAGGCGCAGGGCCCAACGGGGCACTGGGCGTTCGGTATCACCGACCGGGATGTTCATCACCATGCGTCCACCCTCGCCGCCACCGCCCCTCCCCCGCCTCGACCGCGCGACCGGAGCTCCTCCCCCGGGAGAGCCAACCGCGGTTCACCCTGCGGGAGGAGGGCGCGGGGGCGTCAGAACACGGAACTGATGCCGAAGGAGGTGGCCACCAGGCCGAGGACGTACGTCGACTCGGCGCCGTTCAGGGAGGTCGGGTCGACGGAGTAGACGACCTTGCGGGAGAGGTCGCGGGTGGCGAAGACCCCGCTGGTGGAGCCGGGGCGGGAGCCGGTCTTGCCCCAGGCGGTGATGCCGTGGGCCTGGAGGCGCTCCAGGCCCGTGCTCATGCAGGCCTTGCCGCCGGGGCAGTGGGTGCTGTGGGCGGTGGCGGGGACGTCGGGGACGGTGAAGAGCAGTTCCTGCTGGGCGGCGGGGAGGAGGCGCCCGCGGAACAGGGCGGTCATGAAGCGGTCCAGGTCGTCGGCGCTGGAGACCATGCCGCCCTCGACCCAGGGCCAGGCGCTCTGCTCGGTCACGTCCGCCCGGTGGGTGCCGCCGCCGGCGTCGGGGACGGTCAGGTAGGGGCGGGTGGCGGGGTGGCGCAGGGAGGGGTCGTCGGCGTCCGGGAGGGCGGTGTCGTGCAGGCCGAGCGGCCGGATGATCCGGTCGTTCAGCTCGTCGGCGAAGCTGCGACCGGTGACCTCCTGGACGACCAGCCCGGCGACGAAGGTGTTCATGCCGTTGTACTGCTGCTCGGTGCCGGGCGTGAAGCCCAGCGGGTAGCCGTGCATGGTGGCGAGGACCTGCTCGGGGGTGAAGGAGTCGAACCGGTGGGCCTCGAACCAGGTGGTCGTCCCGTCGCCCCAGGGCGCGTTGGAGCCGTCCGGCAGCCCGCTGGTGTGGTTGAGCAACTGGCCGACCTCGACCCCCTGGTAGGGGAAGTCCGGCAGGTACCGCCGGACGTCGGCGTCCAGGTCGATCCGGCCCTCGGCGACGAGTTGGAGGACGACGGTGGTGGTGAAGACCTTGGAGACCGACCCGATCCGGAACCTGCCGTGCGGGTCCACCGCCATGCCGTCCTCCGCCGAACTGCCCTCGAAGCGGCCGGTGGAGCCGGTGACGCGGACGAAGGAGGCGGAGACGTCGGCGGCCGGCCGCCCGGCGAGTGCCGCCCGGACGGCCGCCCGGTCCAGCGGTGCCGGAGTTCCGGCCCCGGCCGCGCCCGCGGCGGGAGCGGCCGGGGCGGCGAGGGCGGGTGCACCGGCCCCGACCGTCAGCACGGCCGCCAGGGTTCCGGCCGCGGCGACGGCGGCCCAACGGGTGCGGTGTGTGGAGGCGTTCACGGGTTCTGCAGCTCCAGACTGGTCGTCGGCGAGCCGGCGCGTCCGGCTCACCGACGAGTCTGCCGACCCGCCGCGCCCCGATCATCAGGGTCGGACCGCCGCCGCCCCCTGATCTTCCGTCGGGGTGCACCCCCGAGAGCGCCCCGGGTCACGCCCTCGCCAGCAGGCTGACGTACCCCCGGTCCGGGCGCTCCGGCCGGGCCTGTTCCAGCCGGGTGGTGACGGTGAACCCGGCTCCCGCGAGCAGCGCGACCAGCCGGTCGGCCGGGACGAGGTGGGAGGCCCAGGTCACCGGGTGCCCGTACGCCGAGCTCGGCCGGGACTCCTCGTCGCCGGTGTGCCCGCCCAGCAGCAGGTGCCCGCCGGGGGCCAGCACCCGGTGGAACTCCGCGAGCAGCGCGGGTAGTTCGGCCTCCGGGGTGTGGTGGACGGAGTACCAGGCGAGGATGCCGCCGAGACTGCCGTCGGCGGCGTCCAGGGCGGCCATCGAGCCGACGGCGAAGCGCAGTCGGGGGTACGCGCCGCGGGCGAGGGCGATCATCGCGCCCGACACGTCGACGCCGTGGGCGCGGAGCCCCAGCCCGTTCAGGTACGCCGTCACCCGCCCCGGTCCGCAGCCGAGGTCGGCGACCTCGGAGCCGCCCGCCTCCCGGACCAGTTCCGCGAAGGCGGCGAGCATCGCGCGCGAGAGCGGGTCCATGCCCTCCGGCGGCACGACGCGGCGCAGGTAGTCGGCGGCCACGGTGTCGTAGGAGTCGCGGACGGCGGCGAGGTGAGCGGGGTGGTCGGAGTGGTCGGAGTGGGCGGGGCGAGCAGGGTGGTTCACCGCGCCGCACCAGGCTTCGCGGCCCGGGCGGCGCGCTCGGCGAAGACCTTCTCGCGGCGGTCGGCGGTCTGCTTCATCATCCGCTTGCGGTCGCGGGCGGAGAGCCGGTCGAGGTAGAGGCCGCCGTTCAGGTGGTCGGTCTCGTGCTGGAGGCAGCGGGCGAAGTAGCCGGCGCCCTCGATCACCACGGGTTCGCCGTGCTGGTCGACTCCGCGCACCACCGCGTGGGCGGGGCGGGCGAGTTGGGTGTTGGCACCGGGCACGGACAGGCAGCCTTCGACGTCCTCGACCAGCCGGCGGCCGGGCTCCTGCGCCTCGACCACCGGGTTGAGCACGTGTCCGACGTGCCGCACGCCGTCCTCGTCGGTGCAGTCGTAGACGAACAGCCTGAGGTCGACGTCCACCTGGTTGGCGGCGAGGCCGCAGCCGTCGGCGACGTACATGGTGGCGAACATGTCGTCGACCAGCCGGGCCAGCCACTCGCTGCCGAAGTCCTGCTCGGTCGCCGTGCGGCAGGTGCGGCGGAGGATCTCCTCCCCCATCTCGGTGATCCTCAGGACGGTCGGACGCTCGCGCAGCTCGGACACGGGTGCTCCCCTTCGATGGACTTGCTGTCAGCTTTGCAAAGTAGCAGACTTTGCAAAGTGACCGAAGACGTCGTCAGATCCGAGGCCCTCGCCGAACACGCGGTGCGCACCGCCCTGTTGGCACTCCTCGCCGAACACGGCACCCTCACCTCCACCGAGGCCGCCGCACACCTGGGGCTGAGCTCCGGACTCTGCTCCTTCCACCTGCGCCGGCTCGCCCACTACGGGCTGATCGAGGAGGCGCCCGCCCTCGACGGCCGGGCCCGACCCTGGCGCCTCCCCCGGGCCCGACCGGAGCAGAGCCCGGAGCGGGGATCGGAACAGAGCCCGGAGCCGGGCGAGGAGGAGTTCGGCGAACTCGCCCGCGGCCTGGAGGACGAGAGCCACCGGCGCTGGCTGGCCCGGCGCTCCGAGGCCCCGGCCGAGTGGCAGCGGGACGAGGCGTTCAGCGCCGTCGTCCACCTCACCCCGGCCGAACTGGCCTCCGTCGGCGCGGAGGTGCGCCGGATCCTCGCCCGCTACCGCGACCGCGAGGCCGACCCGGCCGCCCGCCCCGCCGGGGCCCGACCGGTCGCCGCCGTCACCCGGCTGTTCCCCCTGCTGGAAGGGCACTGAGGCCACCGGCGCGGCACCAGAACCGGACGGACGTTCGGTGCGTCCGTTTGAGGCGTGATCAGTGCGGTGCTCGGCGGGATGCCGATGTTCTGGCCCGGACTGCTGCTCTCGCTGGTGCCGGCCGCGCTGCTGAACCGGCCGGTGGGGCGGTTGCTGCGGGCCCATTGGGTGGTGGGCTTCCTGCTGCTGCTCGGGCTCGGCGGGGTCCTGGTGGCGACGCTGCTGCCGGAGGCGTTCCGGCTGTCCGCGGACGCCGTGCGGCACTGCACCGTCCAGGGCGCGCGGCCGCGTTCGCCGTACGAGCTGATGCACGTGCGGCACATCGAGCTCAAGCTGGCGACCTACGCCCCGGTCGGCTTCGCCGCCGCCCTGGCCGGGACCAGGCGGCGGGCGGTGGTGGCGCTGCTGGGCGCGGCGGTGCTGCCGTTCGCGGTGTCGGCGGTGCAGTACGCGGTGCCGTCGATCGGGCGGGCCTGCGACGTGCAGAACGTCTGGGACGGGGTGCAGGGGGTCGTCCTGGGGGCGGCGGTGGGGCTGGCGCTGGCGCCGGTGGTCCGGCGGGTGGCCCGGGCCCGGGCGGCGGCGCCCTGAGCGGCCGTCACTGCACGACCAGGTAGCGCTGCTCGCTCCCGCCGCTGACGCAGCCCCCGCCGGTGGCCGGCCCGCCGGTGCAGTCGCCCGGCCCCGAGGTGAAGACGGTCCAGATGTACACCCCGGGCAGCTTCGGCGTGTACGTGATGCTCAGCGCGGTCTGCCAGGGCCGGTGGTCCCAGTCGGTGGCGCCCGGCGTCAGGATGTTCACCGTGGAGGTGGTGCCGGCGCTCGCCCAGCTGAACTCGACCGGCTTCCCCACCGGGACGACCTGCTGGTCCTTCGGGAAGACCGGGATGGGGGCCGAAGGGGCGGACTTGACCGGGTTGGCCGCCTGGTCCTGGTCGGTCTGCACGTTGAGGTAGCGGGTGGCGCTCCAGCCGCTGCCGATGCTGCCGCTGGAGGCGTTGGCGCCGACCACGGCCCACTGGTAGACGCCCGCCTCGGTGGGCTTGAAGGTGCAGGCGGCGGAGGTGAGCCAGCCGGAGGCTTGCCAGGGCAGGCTGCCGCGCCGGGTGAAGACCTTGGTCACCGCGCCGGCCTTGTCCCAGCTGAGCGTCAGCGAGCGGCCCAGCGTCAGGGTGTCCCGGTCGGCGGGGGTGAGCAGGCCGGAGGCGTGCGGGGTGCCGTTCGGCACCGCCGCGGGCGGGCCCTGGTAGGCGCTCGCGTCACCGCCCGTACCGCCGGCGGAACCGGACGCGCCGGAGGACCCGCCGGTCACGCAGTCCGGCGAACCGCCGTCGTCCTTGGCGACCACGAAGCCGCCGTTGTCCAGCCCGGTGCCGCCGCCGCCCTCGTGCCGCAGGTAGACCGGCACCAGCACCGCGGCCGCGATCAGCACCAGCGCGCTCGGCAGCACGATCCGGAGCCGCCGCGCCCGGCGCCTCCGGGCCGCCGCCTCCGAGGGCTCGGTGCGCACCCAGCCACCGGCGCCGTACGGGTCCGCGCCCAGCAGGGTCGGCACCCGGGTGGACGGCACCCGCCCGGGCGGCGCCACCCCGGGGCCCGGGCCGGGCGCCAGCAGCGGTGCCTCCGGGACGGCGGGCCGCACCCGCAGCGCCTCCGGCAGCCATGAGCCGGTCGGCCCCTCGTACCCGGGCGGCCCGAGCCGCTCCACCAGCTCGGCGGGGGTGGGCCGGTCCTCCGGGCGGCGGGCCAGGCAGGCGGCGACCAGCGGGCGCAGCGCCTCGGGCACCTCGCCGAGGTCGGGCTCGGTGTGCATGATCCGGTAGAGCAGCACCTGCGGGTTGCCGCCGTGCCCGTACGGGGCGCTGCCGGCGGCGTGGCAGAGCACCCGGCCGAGGCTGAACAGGTCGCAGGCGGGGCTGAGCGGCTCGCCCGCGATCTGTTCCGGCGCCATGTAGCCGGGGGTGCCGATGACGGTCTGGGTGCGGGTGATCGAGGCGCCGTCGAGGGCGCGGGCGATGCCGAAGTCGATGACCCGCGGCCCGTCGTCGCTGAGCAGCACGTTGGAGGGCTTGAGGTCGCGGTGGACGAGTCCGACCGCGTGGATCGCCGCCAGGGCCTCGGCCAGTCCGGCGCCGAGCACCCGCAGGACGGGTTCGGGCAGCGGGCCGTGGGCGGCGACGGCCGACTCCAGGGACGGGCCGGGGATGTAGGCGGTGACCAGCCAGGGCGGGTCGCCGTCCGGGTCGGCGTCGACCACCTGGGCGGTGTGGAAGCCGCCGACCCGCCGGGCGGCCTCCATCTCCTGGGTGAAGCGGAGCCGGAAGTGGGGGTCGGTGGCGAGGTCCCAGTGCACGCACTTGACCGCGACGAGCCGCCCGCCGGGCGAGCGCCCCAGGTACACGGTCCCCATCCCACCGCTGCCGAGCCGGGCCAGCAGCCGGTAGCGGCCGCCGACCGTCCTCGGGTCGGTGGGTCTCAACGCCTCCACGTCCACCCCCGGCGTGCGCGTTCCACGTTCCGCGGGGACGACGGCAGTTGAGCACATGTCAGTTGCCGTTCCCCGCACGGGGAATCATCTCAGCAGCACGCCTGCGGGGCCAGATCACGAAGGCAAAGAACCGAAGGAAAGGCACTCGGGGCGAGGAGCGGCCCGCACGGGCCTCAGTGCGGGATCGAGAAGATCAGCTCGTGCGCCCCCTGCCGCTTGAGCGCGAGGGCGACCGAGGTGCCGAGGTCCTCCGGGGTGAGCGCGCCGGCCCACTCGTGGGCGTCCAGCACCCGCTTGCCGTCGGGGGTGAAGACCCGGCCGCGCAGCGAGAGCCGGCCGTCCGCCTCCGCCTTGGCGAAGCCGGAGATCGGGCTGTTGCAGTGGCCCTGCAGCACGTGCAGGAACATCCGCTCGGCCGCCGCCTCGCGCCAGGTGTCGTGGTGGCCGAGCCCGGTGACGGCCTCGATGGTCGCCGCGTCGTCCTCGCGGCACTGCAGCACGAGGATGCCGGCACCGATCGGCGGGCACATCTCCTCGACCGGCAGGACCTCGGTGATCCTGGCCCGCTCGCCGATCCGCTCCAGCCCGGAGACGGCGAGCAGCAGCGCGTCGACGTCCCCGGCGGCCAGCTTGGCGAGCCGGCTGTTGGCGTTGCCGCGGATCGGCACGCACTCCAGGTGCGGGTGGGAGGCGGCGAGCTGGGCGATCCGGCGGACGGAGGAGGTGCCGATCCGGGCGCCGGGCGGGAGTTGGGCCAGGGTCAGGCCGCCGGGGTGGACGAGTGCGTCGCGGATGTCGTCGCGGCGCAGGTAGGCGGCGAAGACGGTGCCGGCGGGCAGCGGGCGGTCGGCGGGCACGTCCTTGAGGCAGTGCACGGCGACGTCGGCCTCCCCGGCGAGCAGCGCGGCGTCCACCTCCTTGGTGAACGCGCCCTTGCCGCCCAGGGCGGCGAGGTCCCCGGTCCAGCGGTCGCCGGAGGTGGTGACCGGCACCACCTCGGTGCGCAACCCCGGGTGCAGCTCGGCGAGTTCGGCGCGGACCCGGTCGACCTGGGCGAGTGCCATGGGTGAGGAGCGGGACACGATGCGGATCAGCTCAGCGGTGGCCATGGCGCGATGATAGGCGCCCCTACGGCCACGGCCGTGACCGCGTCACGTACTCGGCGTAACGGCGCGGCGGTTCCGCCCACGGCGGGGCGGCCGGGCGGTGCACCACCCCGCCCCCCCCCCCCCCCCCCCCCCCCCCGCCCCCCCCCCCCCCCCCCCCCGCCCCGGGGCCCCCGGT